>JBCCKJ010000070.1:0-9841 GCA_039027455.1 Pseudomonadota bacterium
GAGCGATGGGCGATCCGTGCGGCTGTGGGCCTATGAGCCCGAGCTGGTCGAAACGATCAACGCCCAGCACCACAATCCGCTCTATCTGCCGGACGCGGAGCTCAATCCAAACATTCAAGCCACGAACGATTTGGGCGACCTGACCGAGCTCGATATCGTCTTGGGCGTTACACCCGCGCAGGTTTTGGGCCGCATTCTGGCCGATCTGCCAGCGGCCCCGCGCGACTTGGTCTTGTGCTCCAAAGGCATCGAAGCGGGCACAGGACAGTTAATGAACGACGTCGCGAAACAGGCCTGCCCGCACAGCCAAGTCGCGGTTCTCTCCGGCCCGACCTTCGCCCACGAAGTTGCCAAGGGCCTACCAACCGCGGTCACCCTCGCGTGCTCGGGCGGAGAGGAGCAATGGCAGCGCCTGTCGCCCGCCATCGCCCGTCCCGCTTTTCGACCCTATTACTCCGACGACGTCACCGGCGCGGAAATTGGCGGGGCCATCAAGAATGTGCTCGCGATCGCTTGCGGCGTGGTCGACGGCCTCGGGCTTGGCCAGAACGCGCGCGCCGCCTTGATCGCGCGCGGGATGGCGGAAATGGAGCGTTTTGGCGGCGCGCTGGGCGCCAAAGCGGAAACTCTAAGCGGCCTATCCGGTATGGGTGATCTGGTGCTGACCTGCACCTCCACCTCCAGCCGCAATTTTTCACTCGGAAAAGCGCTGGGCGAAGGGGCAAACGCCAGCGATTTGATGGCGGATCGTCGCACGGTGGCGGAAGGCGCGCACACCGCGCCTGTTCTCGCCGCGCTGGCCAAAGATCGCGGGATCGCCATGCCGATCGTTGCCGCCGTCGAGGCCATCCTAGACGGCGCGGCCCCGGATGAAGTGGTCGCGCAGCTGCTGGCCCGTCCCTTAAAGCGCGAACGCGAGGGATAGGGTGAGCGCAACCACGCCCAGCGATCCGACCTCCAGCCACGAGGATATGGCGACGCTTGCCAAAGGCGGGCGCACTAACACCTTGGGCTTCATCCTCCGACTTTTAGGCGGCATCCCATTCCTGTTCATCGGATTTCGCCTTTACGGCGTTGATGAGATGGGGCGCTTTGCCGCCGCCTTTGTCGTCATCGAACTGCTCGCGCTGATTTGCGCTTTGGGCGAAAAGCGCGGGCTGGCCCAGCGGTTGCGAGAGGGCGAAGAAGACCACGAAGGGCCGGAAGCCAATCTCGTCTTTGACGGGATGCTGACTTCGCTGCTCTTCTCACTGACAGCGTGCGCGCTGCTCTTGATCTTTCCTGTGATCATCTTCCCAAGCGGCACGAACAGCCCGTGGGATATGTGGATGATCGCCGCGATCCCGGCCTTTGCGCTGACCGAAATCCTGCTCGCCGCGCAGGCCTACAAATACGATATCGCCACGACCGTGCGCGCGCGCGCTCTGGTCGAACCATGGACCAAATCGATCTTGGTGGTGGCCTTGTTCTTCGTGCCCGCCGTATCGGGTGGCGGACTGGCGCTCGCGTTTCTGGGGGCGATCTACGCGGCGCTTTTTACCGCTCTCTGGTCGTTCCTGCGCACCTATGGCTGGCCCAAAGGTTGGCGCCCTCGCCCGCGCTATCTCGCCAAAATGACGGCCCGCGCGCTGCCACTGATTGGCGCGGACGTGATTGAACGCGGGACGCGGCTGCTCGACGTGTTCTTGCTGGGCCAATTCACCTCGGCGGGCACGGTTGGCATTTACTGGTTTGCCAAAGAGATCGTGAGCCTTCCGCAAAAGCTGAAGACCAGCTTTGAGCCTATACTGGCGCCGGTCATCACCAAAAACCTCAAGACGGCCAACCTCGCCGCCATCGCTGCGCAGGTGCGTCAGGTTGGCTTCTGGATCATTGCGCTGCAGTTCGGATTGGCGCTGACGCTTGCCATACCGGGCGAAGCGGTGATGGGCCTTGGCGGACCCCAAATCGTGGGCGGGACGGGCGCGATGGCGATATTGCTCGCCGCAGAAGTGGCCGCTTCGATGGCGGTCGTTTCGGAAAGCGTGCTGGTGTACATCGCGCGCAAGCGAAATCTGGCGGTGTCGGTGGGCGTCATCACCTTGCAGGGCGTTCTGACCGTGGGTCTCATCCTGCTGGCCAAAGAGTTAAAGCTGGACGAAGGGTTCCAAGCGGCGGGCGCGGCTCTTGCGATGTTTATCGCGCTGGCCGCGTCGAGCCTGATCAAGGCGACGATCCTCAAGACCCTGCTCAAAGCGCCGGTTTCGAACTGGCGCTGGGCGCTCGTGTACGCGGCGGCTCCGGCTGTCGTTGTCGGCTTCTGTTTCACTCAGTTCACACCGGAATGGGTGGAGCTGCTGATTGGCGGTCCAGCGATTCTGGCGGTGTATCTGATTGTGATCTGGAGGCGCGGCTTCGACGAAGCGGACAAGGTGCTGTTCCGCAAGAATGTGGCGCCTGTCCCGGATTTGGAAATATCCAAAATGCCTTGATTTCAGACCTCTAGGCCTGAGAGCTCACTCTCAGAGCTCCGGATGAACGCAGTTGTTCATCGAAACTCATGCACGGTTCATCCGGCGAGGCGGAGCATGCGCAGCCGAGGCACAGGTCCCCCTAAGTCCTGCGCCTCACACACCGCTTGGGGTGGCTCGCTGGTGTTCGGGACTATGGTAAGGATCCCCGTTCGCTCCCCCTGAAAGGCCGCTCCGCCAAGCGTTTGCCAGGCTAAGGGGAGGAGGACGTTTTATGTCGACCACCAACTGTTTCGAAAACCCATCGCGTGTCCGCAGGTTCACTTTGCTCGGAGCCGTGGCGCTGGGCCATGTCGCCCTACTTGCGGCGTGCACAACGGCTGACAGCGAGGCGACGAGATCCGCTGATGCGAGCTTGGAGAGCCAAGTCATAGTTGTCACTGGAACACGCAAAGACGGATCCCCTTCGATTTCACCGGCTCCGGCGGTCGCACGGGAAGTCGCAAACAATCCGTCCGGTCGATACGCCTCGTTCGCGATCATGCCGGTGCAAACCGCGATTGATCCGGGGCGCGAGCGCTACGAAGGCGAAGAGGTTTCGGCGGTCAAACTGGTGCAGGTTGAGCCGGTGTCCACCTTCAGCGTCGACGTGGATACGGGCGCCTACGCCAACACCCGGCGCTTCCTCAACCAAGGCGCGCTGCCCCCGCAAGCGGCCGTGCGCACCGAGGAAATGATAAACTACTTCCGTTACGATTACCCTCGCCCGACTAGCACCGACGCTCCGTTCAGCGTGACCACCGATGTCGCCAAGACCCCTTGGAACGACAGCACCTATCTTATGCGCATTGGCCTGCGCGGATACGACATTGAACGGTCCGAGCGGCCCCCCGCCAATCTTGTGTTCCTGATGGATGTGTCCGGCTCGATGAACAACCCGGATAAGCTCCCTCTGGTGAAGACGGCGCTTTCGGGGCTCGCGGGTGAGTTGGGGCCGCGGGATAAGGTCTCCATAGTGGTCTACGCTGGCGCGGCGGGGCTGGTGCTGGAGCCCACCAACGACGTGCGCGAAATCCGCCGCGCGCTGGATGAATTGAGCGCTGGCGGCTCCACGGCGGGCGGCGCGGGGATCAAGCTCGCCTACAACATCGCCGAAGACAATTTCATCAAGGGCGGCGTCAACCGCGTGATCTTGGCCACCGACGGCGATTTCAACGTCGGCATTTCCGACAAAGACGCTTTGGTCGAGATGGTCGAAAACAACCGCGATCGCGGCATCACCCTGACCACGCTGGGCTTTGGCCAAGGCAATTACAACGAAGCGATGATGGAGCAGATCGCCAACAAGGGTAACGGCAATTACGCCTATATCGACAGCGCGTTGGAAGCTAAGAAGGTGTTGGGCGATGAGATGTCCTCAACGCTCTTCACCATCGCCAAGGATGTGAAGATACAGGTGGAATTCAACCCGGCGGTCATCAGCCAATACCGTCTGGTCGGGTATGAAAACCGCGCGCTTCGCGAAGAAGACTTCAACAACGACAAGGTCGACGCGGGCGACATCGGAGCCGGGCATCAGGTCACCGCGATCTACGAAGTGGTGCCGGCTGGCCAATCGGGCTGGATCCCGGAGCGGCGCTACGAAGACGCTTTGCCCGCCGCGGCCTCAAGCCGGACGGCCGAGGCTGCGCATGTAAAGCTGCGCTACAAACTGCCCGATGGCGAGCGCTCCAAGCTGATCGACACGGTCGTCAGCTCCGAGCAATTGCGCCGAGCCAAAGCGCCATCAGGCGACTTTGCCTTTGCCGCTTCGGTGGCCGCCTTCGGACAGATCTTGCGGGGAGACGATCTGATGCAAGACTTCGATTTCGACGACGTAGGCAAGCTGGCTGGGCGTCAGGATAATTTCTGGCGGCAAGAATTCCTGCAGTTGAACGCGGTCGCCGCGGGTATGAAAGGCGGCTAAACCTCGGACGCTCGAAGGGTCGGCGCTCGCGCTTTTACAAGCCAGCGTCGGCCCTTTGCATTTGCGCTGTAAATCGCGTTTGCGCGCAGCCTCGGCACTGGCTAAGGCGCGGCTCGTTTTGCATTCTCAGTTAGGGGCGCCTTTTTCTATGACCGGCTCGATCACTGACGCCATTCCGTTTATTCTCATTGGCCTTGTCCTGCTTGTCGTGGCGGTGTGGCTGATCCTGCGCCTCAACCAATCCACTACGGTCGTGGGCGATGAAGCCGCGCCGAAAGACGTGCTGGACGAAGGGGCCGCGCCCGCCGCGCGCAATCAGGCGCTGATCGACGCGGCTCCGGCGGCGGTGCCTAACACGCCTGCGCCTGCCCCTACTCCAGTGCCTGTCGCGGAGCCTGCACCCGAGCCTCCAGCCGTAGAGGGCGCTCCGAAGCCTGTACCAACGGTCGCACCATCTGATGACCTGAGGCAGATCAAAGGCGTCGGTCCCAAGCTCGTCAACATGCTGCACGAACAGGGCGTCACCAGCTTTGCGCAGATCGCGGCGTGGACCGAGTCGGACATTGCCGAGATCGATCCCAAGCTTGGCCGGTTCTCCGGACGTATTGAGCGTGACCAATGGGTCGAACAGGCTAAACTGTTGATTTCAGCGGACACATCCGCCTTTTCCGAAAAATTCGGCAACAACAGCTGAGAATTCAACAAGACATTTGTCAAATTTGTGTTACACTCCTTACCGTCCAGTAGGGAGGGGAACATGGTTCAGCGCATACTCGTCGCCGAAGACGAACCAATTGTGGCGTTCGACTTGTGCGACACAGTCGAAGAAGCGGGCTACCAAGTGGAAGGCCCGCACAGCGGAGTATCCTCCGCCAGCGAGGCCTGCGAAGGCGAGAAGCCCGACCTCGCGATATTGGACATCACGCTTGAAGATGGCGAAGTTTACGCGCTGGCCGAAAGGCTGGAAGCGGACAACGTGCCGATCATCTTCCATTCGGGGAGCCACAAGAAGGAAGTTGTCGCGGCTCGCTTTCCTGGCGCGACCACTCTGGTGAAGCCTTGCCCGCCCGCCGAAATGCTTGGCGCGGTGAACGGCGCGCTCGAAGAGAAGCGCAATCCTCAACTGATCAAGGCCTGAGGCGCACCCAGTCCTGACAGGCCGCAGGTTGCTTGCGCCCCCTTTTAAGCGCCTTCTTGCGCCTTTCAGAACGTGTCCATACCCCGCGCTTCGGGGTTGAAGCGATCATGCGAAGCTGCGACAAGCGCGCGCATGAAATCTCAGGAGCACGGCACGTGAACGCCCCCTTCAATTCGCCCGCAAACGCCGCCAACAGCGCGCAGGAAGACCGCAACCCCAACGCCGGGATCGTCCCGTTCAATTGGGAAGACCCGTTCGATCTGGAAAGCCAGCTGACCGAAGACGAGCGCATGATCCGCGACGCGGCGAACGCCTTTGCGCAAAGCGAGCTGCAAACTCGCGTGATCGAGGCCTATCGCAACGAAGTGAGCGCGCCCGAGCTGTTCCCGCTGATGGGCCAAGCGGGCGTTCTGGGCGTTACCATTCCCGAGGAATTCGGCGGCGTCGGCGCGTCCTATGTGGCCTACGGCCTCGTCGCGCGCGAGATTGAGCGCGTGGATTCCGGCTACCGCTCGATGGCGAGCGTCCAGTCGAGCCTCGTGATGCACCCGATCTACGCCTATGGCTCGGACGAACAGCGCGCGAAATATCTGCCGGGGCTAGCGAGCGGCGAACTGATCGGCTGTTTCGGCCTGACCGAGCCCGACGCGGGTTCCGACCCAGCGGGCATGAAGACCTACGCCAAAAAGGACGGCGATGATTACGTCATCTCGGGTTCCAAGACCTGGATTTCCAACTCGCCCTTCGCCGACGTTTTCGTGGTGTGGGCCAAGAGCGAAGAGCATGGCGGGGGCATTCGCGGCTTTATCCTTGAGAAGGGCATGGAAGGCCTTTCCGCACCGAAAATCGAAGGCAAGATTTCGCTGCGCGCCTCGACCACCGGCATGATCATGATGGACGATGTCCGCGTGCCCAAGACCGCGCTGCTACCGCATGTGCAGGGGCTCAAAGGTCCGTTTGGCTGCCTCAACCGCGCGCGTTACGGCATCGGCTGGGGCGCGATGGGCGCGGCCGAGTTCTGCCTCCACGCCGCGCGCCAATATGGCTTGGATCGCAAGCAGTTTGGTCGCCCGCTTGCCGGCACGCAGCTTTACCAAAAAAAGCTGGCCGACATGATGAGCGACATCGCCCTGGGCTTGCAAGCGAGCTTGCGCGTCGGCCGTTTGATCGACGAGCACCGCTTTAGCCCGGACATGATCTCGATCGTGAAACGCAACAATGTCGGCAAAGCGCTCGATATCGCGCGGATGGCGCGCGACATGCACGGCGGCAACGGCATTTCCGAGGAATATCAGGTCATCCGCCACGCGGTGAACCTGGAGACGGTGAACACGTATGAGGGCACGCACGATGTCCACGCGCTGATCCTAGGCCGCGGCATCACGGGCCTGTCGGCGTTCTGAGGGGAGGTTGGGAGCGCTGTCCTACACGTTTCTTGTCCACTAGGAGGAGGCCATGACAGCGCTAAGATCCCGTCCAACAGGTGCGATGCAGCGCCTTCGCGAAGACGCTGAAAAGGCAGCCGTTTTATTTCTTCTAGACCGTGTAACACGTGGTCCATGTCTCGGGCGCAAAACGCCCATCAATGAGGCCTTCCGATGAAGCTCTACGGCTACTACCGAAGCTCCACATCCTACCGCTTGCGCATAGCTCTGGAGCTGAAGGGGCTGGCCTTTGAAAACGTGCCCGTCAATCTGCTCGAGACCGAGCAAAAGGACGATGCCTTCACCAGCCGCAACCCGTTTGGCTCGGTGCCGATGCTGGTGGCCGATGGGCGCGACCGGGCGCAGTCGATGGCGCAGATCGAATGGCTCGAGGAAGCCTATCCTGAGCCGCCGCTGATACCGAGCGACCTTGAGGATCGCTACACCGTGCGCGAGCTGACCTACGCGATCGCGACCGAGCTGCACGCGCCTCTCAACCTGCCTGTGCTCAAGTACCTCAAGAACGAACTTGGCCAATCACAGGATGAGATCGGCGTGTGGTATCGCCATTGGCTCAAGCGCACGCTGGACCCGATCGAGGCGCGGCTGGCGCAGCTGGGCACGGACGACTTCCTGATGGACGCGCCCGGCCTGTTCGAAGTCGTGCTGCTTCCGCAGGTCTACAACGCGCAGCGCTTTGGCTACGACTTCAGCGAAAGCCCGCACATTACAGCGATAGAACAGGCCTGCCTGGCCCTGCCCGCCTTCCAGCGCGCTCACCCCGACAATCAAATCGATAATCCGGAGAGGAACCCCTCATGAAACTCGCCACGCTCAACGATGGCACGCGCGACGGCAAACTGGTCGTCGTCTCGAAAGACCTCACCCGCTGCTGCGCCGCCGGGTATATCGCGCCCACGATGCAGGCCGCGCTCGACAATTGGGAGCGCGTGAAGCCCGAGCTTGAATTGCTCGCCACCGATGTCGAACACGAAGCGGTGCCGTGCGAACGCTTTCACGAGCGGCAGGCCCACTCGCCCCTGCCTCGCGCCTATCAGTGGGCCGATGGCAGCGCCTACATCAACCACGTCGAACTGGTGCGAAAGGCGCGGAACGCCGAGGTGCCCGAGAGCTTCTACCACGACCCGCTCATGTATCAGGGCGGCTCCGACGGCTTCCTGCCTCCGCGCGCCAACATTCCCCTCGGCGACACGGCTTGGGGTTGCGACATGGAAGGGGAAATCGCGGTAATTGTCGACGATGTCCCTATGGGTGTGAGCGCCGAGGAAGCTGCGGACCACATCAAGCTGGTGATGCTCGTCAACGATGTGAGCTTGCGTGGACTCATCCCGGGAGAACTCGCCAAGGGCTTCGGCTTCTTCCAGTCCAAACCTGCCAGCGCGTTCTCCCCCGTCGCGGTGACGCCCGACGAATTGGGCGATGCTTGGAAGGACAGTTTGGTCCATCGTCCGCTTATGGTCGACTACAACGGCGAACCCTTTGGTCGCGCCGAAGTGGGTGTGGACGCGACGTTCAACATGGCCCAACTGGTCGCCCACGCCGCCAAGACGCGCAGCCTGTGCGCGGGCTCGATCATCGGATCGGGCACGATCAGCAACAAAGGCGCGGATGGCGGCCCAGGTAAGCCGGTTTCCGAAGGCGGGCTCGGCTATTCCTGCATCGCGGAAATCCGCATGATCGAAACCATCGCGAATGGCGAGCCAAGCACGCGCTTCATGGCGCCGGGCGACACGGTGAAGGTCGAAATGCGCGACGAAGATAACCACTCGATCTTTGGCAGCATCGAGCAGACGGTCGTGCAGGCCTAAAGCTTCGGCAGCGCCACCACTCGCGGCTCATGCCCCCAGCCGCGCGCAGCATTGAGGATATCGGTGCCTTTCAGGACCATGGTCGCGGTGTTGCGCAAGGGGTGGACGCCAACCTGCTGGTCCACCGCGAGCGTTTCATCCAGAACCAGTGTGATCGCACCCACTTCCGCGTTGATCATCGCCAGCGGTGTGACGGAACCAGGCGTGACCCCGATCAGCGCCTCCATCGCGTGGGGCTTGCCGAAGCTCAAGCGGCGGCAAGCGAGCAGAGGGTGGACGCGTTTGAGATCAATCCGCGCCTCAGCGGGCACAGTGAGCAGGAAGAACGCACCGCCCGCGTCTTTCAAAAACAGGTTCTTGGTGTGCAGGCAATTGATATCGGTCTTGATCGCGCGACTCTCTTCAACCGTGAACACCGCCGAATGTTCGTGCACCGCATAGGCGATGCCAGCTGCCGTCAGGTCGGCGTAGAGCCGTTCTTCGGGCGTCATGGAGCCTGATCCGAGTCTGCAATGGTGGCGGGGGTGTAGCACTCGATCACCCGGCTGATCGGCGTCCCATCGCTGAGCTTGAGTACCGCGCTGTGCGAGAGCACCGTGTCCGCCGGGCAACCTTGGCCCGCGCCACGCTCAGACGGCAATCGCTCTCGGGTGAAGCCAAGCGGCGCGACCACTCTTCCGAAGGGCTCGCGCGTTGTGTTGAGTGTCTCGTTCATCGCCGGTGTCAGCCGCTCGGGCACAAACCAGTTGTGCGCGCGGGACAAAGTGGTCGATCCGCAATCGAGCGCCACGTTGCGATAGGCCAGCTCGGTCCGGGAATTCACCTCAAGCAGACGAAGCGTGCGCGCGTCGGCCGCAACAGGCGCACCACCTCCCGGCTGAGCGACGATCCGGGCCGGATCGCTAATCGCGCGCGTCTCACACCATTGCGTCAGCGCGACGGTCGCGCTGTCCTGCGCGGCGAGAACGCGTTCGAAGGACTGCAAGCGTGACGAGGAACTGGTCGCGCAGGCGGACGCGAGCAGGCAAACACCA
>JBCCKJ010000071.1:0-9752 GCA_039027455.1 Pseudomonadota bacterium
GCAATCCGGCGCCGAAAGTGGGAGCGAATACGCGCACGCTTGCGCCGAAGCGTAACCTTTGGCGTGCATGGGATCGAACACTGGGCGACCAGAAACACCCGGCGCTGTCTTAGTCGGCGCGTTCGAGATGGGGGAATTTGCCGTGAGCGAGACCAAGAAGGCTTCCGACGTTTTCATCGACTGCTTGGAAGCGGAGGGCTGCGAATACGTCTTCGGCGTTCCCGGCGAAGAAAACCTCGACCTGCTCGACTCTCTGGGCCGCTCAGACAAGATCAAGCTCCTTCTCACACGCCATGAACAGGGCGCGGGCTTTATGGCCGCAACCTATGGCCGCCACACTGGTAAGACGGGCGTATGCCTGGCGACGCTTGGTCCGGGTGCGACCAACTTTGTGACCTCGGGGGCTTACGCCCAGCTTGGCGGTATGCCGGTGCTGATGATTACGGGTCAGAAGCCGATCAAACATTCCAAACAAGGCCGGTTCCAGATCATCGATGTTGTGTCCTTGATGGAGCCGATCACGAAATACGCGACACAGATCGCGTCGGGCGACAACATTCCCAGCCGCGTGCGCGAGGCGTATCGATTGGCCGAAGAGGAAAAGCCCGGTGCGACCCTGATCGAACTGCCCGAAGACATCGCCGAAGAGCCCACGCGCGAGTTCAAGCCACTTCCCAAAAGCGTAGCGCGTCGGCCTTCCGCTGAGGGTAAAGCGGTCCGAGAGGCGGTGAAAGCGATCGAAGCGGCGAAGAACCCGATCCTTGTCATCGGCGCGGGCGCAAACCGAAAGCTTTCGGGGCGCGCGCTGCTTCACTTTGTCGAATACACCGGCATTCCTTTCCTTACGACCCAAATGGGCAAGGGCGTGATCGACGAACGGCACCCCAAGTTTTTGGGATGCGCGGCGCTTTCCGCCGGGGACTTTGTGCACCGCGCGGTCGAAGCGGCGGATTGCATCATCAATGTTGGCCACGACGTCATCGAAAAGCCGCCCTTCTTTATGAAGGATAATGGCGTCACCGTGATTCACGTGTCGACCAGAACGGCGGAAGTAGACCCGGTCTATTTCCCGCAGATTGAAGTGATCGGCGATATCGGCAACGCCATCTGGCAGATGAAAGAAGACATCAGCCCGAATTTGAGCTGGAACTTCGACCAGATGCTCGCCTACCGCGCCGCCGAAGTCGAGCACACCGAGAGGCTGGCAAACGACACGCGCTTTCCGATCTTCCCGCCGCATCTCGTCCAGCAAGTGCGCGAGGCCATGCCGCGCGACGGCATCATTTGTCTCGATAACGGCGTCTATAAAATCTGGTTCGCGCGCGGCTATACCGCGTATCTGCCCAACACCGTTTTGCTCGACAACGCGCTCGCCAGCATGGGCGCTGGTCTGCCAAGCGCGATGATGAGCTCGATGCTCTATCCCGATCGCAAGATCATGGCGATTTGCGGCGATGGCGGCTTCATGATGAACAGTCAGGAGATGGAGACGGCGGTGCGCCTGGGGCTCAATCTGACCGTTTTAATCCTGCGCGATGACGCTTACGGCATGATCCGCTGGAAGCAGGCCAACATGGGCTTTGATGATTTCGGTCTGACCTATGGCAACCCGGACTTCGTCGCCTACGCCGAAAGCTATGGTGCGACGGGGCACCGGGTCGAATCGTCTAATCATCTCAAAGAGCTGCTTGCCCATTGCCGGGACACGCCCGGCGTGCATCTGATCGATTGCCCGGTGGATTACACCGAGAACGATCAAATCCTGAACCACGACATCAAGGATCTGAGCGCCGCACTCTAAGCCTCGGACCAGAAAGGACACCGCTATGCAGGACGTCGTAAACCCGTTCGACCTTTCGGTGATCGGCTCCGTTCCGACCGTCGAGTGGGATGAAGTGGACGCCTTTCTGGCGCGGGCTAAGGAGCTTTCCGAGGATCGCAGCGCCTGGATGAAACCGCACGAGCGCGCTGCCATCCTTAAGAAAGCCGCTGCGATCATGCAGGATCGCTTTGAGCACCTGTCGTTTCAGGTGGCCAACGAAGGCGGCAAACCGCTGGTCGACGCGAGGGTCGAAGTCGCACGCGCGATCAACGGGATGGAGCTGTGCGTTGAGGAGCTTGGCGCGCTGCGCGGGACCGAGATACCGATGGGGCAGACGCCCGCGGGCGATGGCCGTTTGGCGTGGACCATGCGCGAGCCGATAGGCCCGGTCGTGGCGGTTTCCGCGTTCAACCACCCGCTTAACTTGATCGTTCATCAAGTCGGCCCCGCCGTGGCGACCGGATGCCCTGTGATCGTCAAACCCGCCGGCGACACGCCGCTGTCATGCTTTGAGTTCGTCGATATCCTCTACGAAGCCGGCCTCCCCAAGGAATGGGCGAAAGCTGTTTTGACATCTCGCGATGACGCGACCCGCATGGTGACCGATCCGCGCGTGGCGTTCTTCAGCTTTATCGGGTCCGCCGGGGTGGGTTGGTCGCTGCGCTCGCAGCTCGCGCCCGGTGCGAGGTGCGCGCTTGAACATGGCGGTGTGGCCCCGGTGATCGTAGACGCGACGGCGGATATCGACGCGGCGGTGCCAAGCCTCACCAAAGGTGGCTTCTACCATTCCGGCCAGGTGTGCGTTTCGGTGCAGCGTGTGTTCGCGCACACGGCGATTATCGATGAACTCGCCACCAAAATGGTTGACGCGGTGACGGCGCTCAAGGTCGGAAACGCGATCCACGAAGACACCGATTGCGGTCCACTCATCCGCCCCAAGGAATGCGACAGGGTGGCTGAATGGGTGTCCGAAGCGGTCGACGGCGGCGCGCGCGTGCTGTGCGGCGGCGAAAAGCTGTCGGACACGACCTACGCGCCAACTCTGCTGCTGAACCCGCCCGTGGACGCGACTATCTCACAGAACGAGGTTTTTGGTCCGGTCGTGTGCCTCTACACCTACGACGATGTGGACGCGGCGATTGCGCAGGCCAACGCGCTCGACGTGTCGTTTCAGGCGGCGGTGTTCACCAATGATCTAAACGCAGCGATGCACGCCTACCGCAACCTCAACGCCTCGGCGATCATGGTGAACGATCATACCGCCTTCCGCACCGATTGGATGCCGTTTGCAGGGCTAAAAACCTCAGGCCATGGTGTGGGCGGCATACCCTATACGATGCACGACATGACCACGGAGAAGATGATCGTGATCAAGAGCTAAGACGGCGCATCAACTCTCCTCCAGCAGAAGCAGCACAACGGTGATGATCATACGCTCTTCGACGCCGAAGCGGTGATCGACTTCGCGCACGCTGGCGTCCGCAACCAAGTGGCCTGGGATGCGAAACTCGTGTTCCGGAAGATCAGTGATGAAGACTTCTCCCGAGGTGACGGCCTCGCTCCCGTTAAAGTCGAGCGTGATTTCGTGCCGTGTGCCGGTGAAAGTGATCGAGGACCATGCCGATTCTTCATGCGTTAGGACGCGGCCGGCGTTTTCCGCCAATTCGAGCAAGGCCTCGCGCAAACGATCGGATGTCGAGCGGCGAGGGCGATAGCGTGGGGGAACGCGCGGCGTGTCGGGAGACGCACTATCAGGACAATCGCGCGCAGACTTGGTTTCGAAGTTGTGGGCCTCAAACATGCGCGAACCCCTTCGTCTCATAGGCGCGGAACGGCGTGGTGACGTTGGCGCTCGCGGGCGAGACTTCGTAGTCAGCCATCCATTTGAGTGTGCGCGCTTCAGTCTGGGCGCGTGGCGTGCGGCCCATGCGAAGGTCCAGCACAAAGCGGGGATCATGCGCCGCGAGGCGTCCGAATTTGGTGGCTGGCATGTCGTGGCGTTTCAGGAAATTCTCGACTTTGCGGATGAGCATGTGCGCGTTCCTCCGGAGATGCGTGTGTCTGTGCACCGGGCGATCGGTGTGTCAATTCGCTCGATGTTCCTAAAATGTTCCACTCGATTTCCTACTTGTCTAGGAAAAATCCGTCATGTAGGAGGAAATTATGAATACGCTCGACCAAAACGCGCTGGACGGCGCACGCGCAAACCTCCTCAATCTGGCGCAGAAGCGGGGTGTGAGCCTGTCGAGCCTGTCTGAAATGCTCGGCCGAAATCCGAGTTATCTCCAACAATTCATTCGGAAAGGCTCTCCGCGCAAGTTGGAGGAGGGCGACCGCCGCACCTTGGCGAGTTTTTTCGGCGTATCTGAGACTGAACTGGGCGCGGATTTAGTCGGAGTTAAGGAAAAATCCTATAACTCTATCGTCAAGACTCGTTCCGCGGACTTCGTAGATGTTCCGCGTTTGCCGATCGGCGCGTCCGCCGGATCGGGTGCAATTCCAGATGGCGAGGCGGCGTTTGACGCCTTCAAGTTCTCGCGCCAGTGGCTCTTGGAGCAGGGCCTTGAAGCAGCGCAGCTTTCCACGATCAAAGTCGAAGGTGATTCGATGGAGCCGCTGCTCAACGATGGCGATGAGATTTTGGTGGATCGTTCAGATCGCCCGTTCCGTGATGGCATCCATGTCGTGCGGCTGGGCGATACGCTGATGGTTAAGCGCGTCGCGAGCGCCGGGGCAGGGCGCTTTTCGCTTCTCAGCCAAAATTTGGCCTATCCGCCGGTTAACGTTGAGGCTGACGAACTTGAAATCATCGGCCGGGTTGTGTGGAAAGGGGGACGGATTTAAATCTGCCCTATGACCGACAAACCCACGCCCCCTATGCGCGCCGCCATTTTGCCGGTGACGCCGCTTCAGCAGAATTGCTCGCTTATCTGGTGCACTAAGACGATGAGGGCTGCATTGACGGATCCCGGTGGGGATCTGGATAAGCTTAAGGCTGGTGTCGAGAAGGCGGGCGTGACGCTTGAGAAAATTCTCATCACGCACGGGCACCTCGACCATTGCGGACAGGCGGGCATGCTCGCCGATGAACTCGGTCTGCCCATTGAGGGACCACATAAAGACGATCTGTTCTGGATCGAACAGCTCGACAGCGACGGCGCCCGCTATGGGATGACGGCCCAGTCCTTCACGCCCACGCGCTGGCTGGAGCACGGCGACACGGTAACCGTGGGTGAACTCACTCTCGACGTGATCCACTGCCCCGGCCACACCCCGGGGCACGTGGTGTTTGTCCATCAGCCAAGCCGGTTTGCGATTGTGGGCGACGTGCTGTTTCAGGGTTCAATCGGGCGGACCGACTTCCCGCGCGGCAACCATCAGGATCTGATCGATTCGATCACGCAGCGCCTCTGGCCGCTGGGCGAAGACATCACGTTCATTCCCGGCCACGGCCCGACCAGCACGTTTGGGCAAGAGCGCAAGACGAACGCCTTTGTGAGCGATTACGCCCTCTCCTAACAAGGAGCCTGATCGGGCGATTTGGAAACCGTAAAGCCGATCGCGCACAATACTTGCGCTTCCGCAAAATTTCGCTATAGCGCCACGCTTTCCGCCACATTCGGACCGGAGTGCTGTGCGAGCGACGCTTGCGCAACGCCGCTCGGCTCCGTAAAGGCGGCGTCAAACAATCCGCGCTAGATCGCGCAAACACACGAATTTTTTGAGGAAGTGGCTTAGCCATGGCAGTCCCTAAGAGAAAAGTATCGCCCCACCGTCGTGGCAATCGCCGCGCGCACGACGCTCTCAAGGCCGAACCGTATCATGAGTGTCCGACTTGCGGAGAGATGAAGCGCCCGCACAATGTGTGCCATAGCTGCGGTTACTACAACGGTCGCAAAGTGCTCGATATCAAGGGCGATACCTACCCGGCTAACCGGTAAGGCTGTAGAAGGAACGGGTGCATGACTTTACCGCGTATCGCGATTGATGCGATGGGCGGCGATGAAGGCGTGCGCGTGATGGTTGAAGGCGCAGCGCTGGCTCGCCGCGACCACGACGCCTTCAAATTCCTACTGGTCGGCGACGAGACGCGCATTGAACGCGCGCTCGACAACCACCCTGGACTTCGTGGCGCGTCCGAAATCCTGCATTGCGACGATATTGTAGCGGGCGATGAGTTGCCCAGCCGCGCGCTTCGCCGCGCCAAGACGACATCGATGGGTCTCGCCGTCAACGCCGTCAAAACGGGTGAGGCGGGTGCGGCGGTCAGCGCCGGCAACACTGGCGCTTTGATGGCGATGAGCAAGATCGCGCTTCGCACCATGCCGGGGATCGATCGCCCGGCCTTGGCCGCGCTTCTTCCCTCGCTTGAAAGCCACGACGTGGTGATGCTCGATCTGGGCGCGAACACCGAAGCCGACGCGCGCAATCTGGTGCAATTTGCTGTGATGGGCGCGGCCTATTCGCGCATCGTCAACGGCTTTGATCGCCCAAAGGTTCGGTTGCTCAATATCGGCACGGAAGAAATCAAGGGCACCGAAAGCCTGCGCGACGCGGCGACGCAGCTTCAGTCGGCCACGCAGGACAGCGAAGGCGGCCTCCGGTTAGAATTTGATGGCTTTGTCGAATCCGACAAGATCAATCGCGGCGAAACCCACGTCGTTGTGACGGACGGATTTTCCGGGAATATTGCCTTGAAGGCGATTGAAGGCTCCGCTCGCTTCGTGACCGATCTCTTGCGTCAGGCCTTCACCAGTTCGCTGCGATCTAAGTTTGGCTTCTTGGTCTCTCGCCCGGCGACGGAATTGCTGCGCCACCATCTCGATCCTAACAATCACAATGGAGCGGTCTTCCTTGGCCTCAACGGTGTGATTGTGAAGAGCCACGGCAGCGCCAACGCGAAAGGCGTCAGCAACGCGGTGGCCGTTACTGCAAGCCTGCTTTCCAACGCTTTGACGGAGCGGATCTCGGAAGATTTGGCGCGTCTCGGTGAGAACTGGGGTGCGGGTAACGCGAGCGCGCCCACCGAGGACCTTTCGACCTCGACCGATAAAGAGCAAACTGCGTGAGCACACTAGCGCCTGGCGCCCGGCTTTTGGGCACGGGCTCGGCGCTGCCCGATCGGATCGTCACAAACGCGGAACTCGCCGGAAAAATCGATACATCCGATGAATGGATTGTGGCCCGCACAGGCATTCGCCAGCGCCACATTGCTGGCGATGATGAAACGACCGCGACGCTGGCGACTAAAGCGGCTCGCGCGGCTCTCGAAGACGCTCAGCTCACTCCCGATGATATTGATCTCATCGTTCTAGCTACGGCTACACCCGACAACACTTTTCCGGCCACGGCCACAAAGGTCCAGCACGCGCTGGGATGCAACGGATGCGCTGCGTTCGATGTTGCGGCGGTATGCTCTGGATTCCTTTACGCGTTGGCGACGGCCGATTCGCTGCTGCGCACCGGTTCCGCGCGGCGCGCCCTTGTCATTGGAGCGGAGACCTTCAGCCGTATTCTCGATTGGGAAGACCGGACCACTTGCGTTCTATTCGGCGACGGAGCGGGAGCCGTTGTGCTCGAAGCGCCCGCCGAGGGCGCTGATACGAAGGGCTCCGCGGGTATCCTCGCCACCAAGCTTCACGCCGACGGCGCGCAGCACGACTTGCTCTATGTCGATGGCGGTCCTTCGACGACGCAAACCGTCGGACATCTGCGCATGAAGGGGCGTGAAGTCTTCCGCCACGCGGTCGTGAACCTTTCCGAAGTGTTGCACGAAGTCCTTGATACCGCTGGTGTTTCGGCGGAGGACATTGATTGGGTCGTTCCTCACCAAGCCAACGCGCGGATCCTGGATGCGACCGCGAAGAAGCTGGGCATCCCGGCCGAGAAAGTCATCGTGACGGTTGGCCAGCACGCCAACACGTCCGCTGCGTCGGTCCCCCTTGCGCTGGATGTCGCGCGCAAGGATGGCCGCATAAAGTCTGGCGATCTCATCATGCTCGAGGCGATGGGCGGCGGCTTTACGTGGGGCGCCAGCCTGCTGCGGGTCTGATTGCGCGAAACCTTGGGCGGCGTGTGTTGTCCACAATTGGGTCACCATCCCTTGTCTTTCGTTGCGCGAATAGTCTGAAAGTTGTATGTTTCGCAAAGCGTTGGGTCGCGCCAAAATAAAAGGAAAACGCAAAATGCGTTCAGTGGGAACTCTGACACGGGCCGATTTGGCTGAGACAATCAATCGAAAGATGGGGCTGAGCCGGGCGGAATCGCTTGAGCTGGTGGAATCGATCCTCGACCATATGTCGGGGGCTCTGGCCAAGGGCGAAAACGTGAAAGTGTCGGGCTTCGGCAGTTTTGTCCTTCGGGACAAGAATGAACGCATTGGGCGCAATCCCAAAACGGGCGTGGAAGTTCCGATTACGCCACGCCGCGTGATGACCTTCCGGGCTAGCCAGCTTTTGAAGGAACGAATTTCCAAAGGCTAAGGCCAGGATGGGCCGGTAACACAAGGACTGGACCGCATCGACTATGGCTGAATTCGAAGATGGAAAAGATGAAACCGCTCTGCGCACTATAGGCGAGGTGAGCGAGGCTCTAGACATCAAGCCCCACGTTCTGCGGTATTGGGAACAGCAATTCTCGCTGTTAAAGCCCCTGAAGCGGAGTGGTGGGCGAAGGTATTATCGCCCTTCCGATGTGTCCTTGGTCGAACGGATCAACCAGCTCGTCAACGAGGAAGGTTACACGCTCAAGGGCGCGGAAACAGTCCTGCGTTCGGCCCGCAAATCCCAACTTGATAGGCGCGAGGGGGGAGATCGCCGTATGGGAGATCGCCGGGCGGTCGACAGAGAAGCGGTCGACGCGGTTGGCACGCTTGCCCCCGCACCAAACGGGCCCGACATGGCGCATATGATTGGTCAACTTAAAGCTGTGCGCAAGCGCTTGGCAGACGCCATCGAAGCCTGACCCTCACGAGCGCTTCGCGCGCTCATTCCGCGGCCATCAATTCCGCTTCGCCGAGGTCGACGCTTACCAATCGCGAGACCCCTTTTTCCGCCATGGTCACCCCGAACAGTCGGTGCATTCGGCTCATCGTCACAGCGTTGTGTGTGACGATCAGATAGCGCGTGTTGGTGGTCCGGACCATCGAGTCGAGCAGGTCGCAAAAGCGCTCTACATTCGCGTCGTCAAGCGGCGCGTCGACCTCATCCAGAACGCATATCGGCGCGGGATTGGTGAGGAACAGAGCAAAGATCAGCGCCGTAGCGGTCAAAGCCTGCTCGCCGCCTGAAAGCAGCGAAAGCGATTGCAGCCGTTTCCCCGGAGGTTGCGCAAAAATCTCGAGCCCGGCTTCCAGGGGATCGTCGCTATCCACCAGCGCCAGATGCGCCTGACCGCCTTGGAACAGACGCGTGAACAGGACGCGGAAATGCCCATCGACTTCTTCGAATGCGGCGCGCAGCCTCTCGCGGCCTTCGCGATTGAGATTGCCGATCGACCCGCGCAGGCGCGAAACTGCTTCGGTCAGTTCAGCCTGCTCGGTGGCGTTGGTGCCATGCTCTTCTTCAATGCGCGCCAGTTCTTCCGCCGCGACTAGGTTTACCGGCCCAATCCGCTCGCGAGAAGCCGTTAGCCGGTCAAGCTCGTCGCTTTCAGCTTGGGCGTTGATGACGCCGTCCTCTTCGAAGGCGAACTTTTCGGTGAGCAAGGGGGGCGGGCACTGGAAGCGTTCCCCGGAAATGCGCGCCATCTCGGTTTGGCGAGCTTCCTGACTTTCCGCACGCGCCGCGAGCGTAGCGCGTCCCTCGCGGGCTACGGCCAGCGCTTCGGTCGCGGTGGCGAGCGCGTCGTTGGCTTCGCGCGCCCGCGCTTCCTGTTGGTCGAGCGCGTTTTGCGCCGCTTCCAACTCTTGCGTGAGCCGAGCGCGCACCGC
>JBCCKJ010000072.1:0-9709 GCA_039027455.1 Pseudomonadota bacterium
GCGTTTTTCAGCAGTTGGTTCTCCTCCAGGAAGAAGTCCTCGAGGAAATAGCGCGCGCAAATGCGAGCAAACGGCACCGCTTTGGACGGATCGGCGAATTCTTCAAGCAAACCGGGGTTGGGCAAAAGCGTCGCCACCGTTCCTTCCCACAGCGACCATTCCTTGGCCGCCGCCAGACGCGTCGGCTCGTCATCGCTGGTCAGGCGCTTGTAATACGCCTTCACAAGGTCAGCGCGTTCCTCTTCGGGAATGAGGCCCGAAAACTGGTCCCACTGTTCGGCCATGATCTCACTGGCACCATAGGAATAGAGCCACGTCTTCTCACGCTCGCGCGCCAGGAAGACCCCGCGCAGAACTAATTCGCTCACCCGGTCTGGATGTTTTTCGGCGTAGGCGAGGGCGAGGGTCGACCCCCAACTGCCCCCGAACACCTGCCAGCGTTCAACGCCGCAATACTCTCTGAGGCGTTCGATATCCTCGACGATGCGCCAGGTGTCGTTGTTTTCAATCTCCGCAAATGGAAGCGATTGCCCGCAGCCGCGTTGATCGAACAGGACAACGTCATAGGCTTGCGGGTTCCACTGGCGACGGTGCGAAGGGCTCATCCCGCCGCCCGGGCCGCCGTGCAGGAAGACAGCGGGTTTGGCGCCGGGCGTTCCGACACGCTCGTAATAGAGCGAATGCCCTTCGCCGACATCGAGCATGCCGCTCTCATAGGGCTCTATCTCGGGATAGAGCCCGCGGCGGTCGGCGGCTTCAAGCGTGGTCATGAAGCGTCCTTCTTGGTGATGACGAGTATGGGGCCGGTGCGACCGGTGTCCATTCGTCCAGTGGCCGGATCCCATAAAGACGACGAGTTGGAGTCGAGGAACAGCGCGTTCTTCACACTCAACTCGTCGCGGAAGAAGCGCGCCAGCTGCCCGAAGCTAAGAGGTGCGTTGGCGATAACGAAATGCGCCTTGCCGTCCTCGGCGACGCCCACAGCGTTGCGGATCGCGCGCGAATTGCCGTTCTCGCTGATCGCGGCGCCCAGTTCTCCATCGACAAGAAGCATCGGGCCCGATTGTGTTCCAAATCGAGGCCGCTCGCGGACCGTGCTGAAGAACCGATTGGTCGCAAGCACCTGCCAGCGCCCATTGCTGCCGAAGAACACGCCATTGGGCTTCATATGAAAGTTGCTGTCGCCCGAGCCGCGATCGAGCTCAGCCAGGCGATCCCCGGACGCAACCAGATAGCCACGTGGCTTGAGATCATCGCTAAACGCGCCGCCATTCATCGCAAAAGCAATTATGGTCGCGTCCGCCGTGCGCGCGAAGGCGCCGAGCGTGCCATAGGGTGTCTCACCCCCCGCCGGGCTGTAGACCACACCGATTGCGTGCTTGGCCGGATCGGCCACACAATGCGTCAACTCAACCGTCTCAAAACTGACTGGCGCGCAGACGGATGCCTCAGGATTTAGACCCGCAGTGGCCGGCGTTGCGGTGTCATCCGGTGTCTCCGTCAGGGGCGCTGTCTTATCGTCGAGATCGACGGTTACCACCGGCTGACCCGCCTTGGGCTCGTTGCACGAAGCCAGCGCGAGCGCCGTGAGCGAGAGGAAAGCAAAACGTCTCATTGGCCAAACCTTGCCTCTTTTGCCCGATCCACCGCTTCGCGCGCCGCCGCGAACAGCGCGCCCGCCTTGGCTTTGCATTCGGCCAGTTCATAGTCGGGATCGCTGTCCGCCACGATACCGGCGCCCGCTTGAACGTGCATCACATCGTCTTTGACCACGGCGGTGCGCAGGACGATGCAGCTGTCCACCGAGCCATCGGGTGCGAAATAGCCAACGCCGCCCGCATACGCGCCGCGTGTTTCCGGTTCGAGTTCGGCGATGATTTCGCAGGCGCGGATTTTGGGTGCGCCGGACACGGTTCCAGCGGGGAAACCGGCGAACAAAGCGTCGAGCGCGTCGCGCCCGTCCGCCAATTCACCGACAACATTGCTGACGATATGCATGACGTGGCTGTAGCGTTCGATGCCGAAACTGTCGGTCACCGAAACGCTGCCGCGCGACGCCACACGGCCCACATCGTTGCGCCCCAGATCGAGCAGCATGAGGTGCTCGGCCCGTTCTTTTGGATCAGCCAACAGGCTGGCTTCGTTGGCGACATCCTCTGACCTCGTGGCACCGCGCAGGCGCGTCCCGGCGATGGGACGAATGGTCACTTCGCCGTCGCGGACACGGACCAGAATTTCAGGGCTGGACCCAACAATCGCAAAGCCCGGCAGATCGAGGAAATACAGGAAAGGCGACGGGTTCACGCGCCGTAACGCGCGATACAATTCGAGCGGGGGAAGGCTGAACGGACAGGTGAAGCGCTGGGCGAGCACGACTTGAAAGATGTCTCCTGCCACGATGTAGTCTTTCGCCCGCGAGACCATCGCTTTGTATTCATCGCCAGCCATCACAGGAGTGAGTTCGGGCGCGGGCGCGTCGTGGGCCGCCCGCGGCTCGCTTGGAGCTGAGGCCGTAAGCGATCGCAACGCCTCATCGATGCGCTCACCGGCGCGCGCGATAGCTTGAGTAGGATCCGCCTGGTTGGCGTCATTGGGCCATAACGGTGCGACACAGAAAAGCTCGTCGGTCAGACCGTCAAACACCAGTATCAAGGCTGGGCGCACAAACAGCATGTCGGGCAGGGCCATTTCGCTTGCCTCGGCGCGTGGCAGCTTCTCCACCAAACCGATGGTTTCGTAGCCGAAATACCCCACAAGGCAGGCCAGCGCGGAAGGGAGCTCTTCAGGCGTTTCGATGCGGCACGCCTCAGACAAGGCGCGCAATTCGCTCAAGGGATCGCCCGCGCAGGACGCAAAAGCGTCGCGGTCTTTGCGCCATTGTGCGTTGATCGCCGCTTTCCCTTCAATCGTCCGAAACACCAAATCCGGATCAAGGCCGAGTAGACTGTAACGCCCACGAACTTCGCCGCCTTCGACCGATTCCAACAGAAAGTCGCCGCGACCCGGTTTGATAAGTCGCCGCGCGGCGCCGACCGGTGTGTCGCTGTCCGCGATGATCGTGCGCCAGACGAGGCTGGCTTGGCCTTGTTTCAGCGCATGCGCCGCTTGCGCCGCATAGAGCGGCGCATCGCTTGGTGGATCGCTTGCAAGATCGGCGGTGGTCACGGTTTGGAATGCAGCAAAAGAATGGCTTTAGCTTTCGCCGGCGAGTTGAGCACGGACCGCTTGAATCGCGTCATCGTTCCGTTCGACACCCACGCTTTCGCGCATTGCGCGCACAAGTTGGTCCGAATACTCATTGGCCACCGTCTCCGCGAGCTGCGCGCGCAGCCCCTCCACAATCGGCGTCTCATCCGGAAGCTCGTCGGTCGAGATGTCGTTGAGAGCCACAAGTATCCAGCCTTGATTTCTAGGCGCCTCCAGCAGTTTGACCGTGCCCTTTGCCATGCTGAACATCAGAGCCAAAGCGGGCGGGATCGGTCCGCGCGCGCTCAATTGCTGCAACTCTTGGCGGGCCAGCGTGACGTCATCCGCTGGCGGAATGGGTTTTTCTTCGTCGCCCAAAGCGGCCTTTAGATCGGTGTCAGCCTGCGCCTTTGCAAGGACGCGCTCGGCGGCTTCCTTTGCGGCTTCGCTCGCTATCGAAAGCTGCAAATCGCGCGTCACGCGGCCTTGAATGCTCGCCAGAGGCGGCGCGGCGGATTCATTGATCTGGGTTACGTCGTAGACAAGGAACTGCGAGCCCGGCACCAGAACATCAAGCTGCGGTTGGCTCTCATCGAGCGCAAACGCGGTCGAGAGAATGGGGGCAAGCGCCGGGTTGGGCTGAGTTCTGGGATCGCCATACACTCGACCGTCCGAGAGCAAGGACGGACTTTCGTTGAGGGTCAGCTCAAAAACGTCGGCGATCTCGGTCAGTGAGGTGCCTTGATCGACTTCCTCTTCGACACGGGCGGTCAGATCGGCGAGGGCGGCGGCGCGCTTCTCAACGGTCAAAGCTTCGCTGATTTCGTCGCTGACGTCGTCAAGCGTGCGTTCGGGTATGTTGGTTATCTTGTCCACGCGCGCGATGATATAGCCCAGCGTCGTTTGGGCTGGATCGGCAACCTCGCCCTCGACGGTAGCAAAAATCGCCTGCGCTGCGGCGTAACTGACGGTGGATGACACCTGCTCCTGATCACGGTCCAGGGCTTGCGTCGTGTTAAAGCCCGCGTCGCGCGCGGCCACGTCAAGGCTCTTGCCCGCTCGGATCTGTTCAACCAGCGCGTTCGCGCCTTCCTGCTTGGGAACCGTAAACGAGGTTATGTCACGCGATTCGCGCGCCGCGTACTGATCTTTGGTGGCTTCAAACCGCTCGGCAATTTCAGTCTGGGTTGGGGTAATGTCGGCCGTCAGATTATCGGAATTCAGGACCGCAAACCGGATCGTGCGACGTTCCGGCTCGACATAGATTGCGTTGTTTTCCCCATAATACGCCTCAACGGCCGACGGATCGGGATCGTCCTCCGTCAGGAAAAGCGAGCTGGGTATCAGTGCGATCTGGCCCGTGCGGCGTTCGAGGAAGAGACTGGCGTATCGCCGCGCGATCTTTTCCGGAACTTGGGGAGAGATTAGCGCGGGCAGAACCGATTGCTGTGAAAGCAAGCCATCAGCGAGGTCGCTCCTCAGGCTGGCGTCGGAAATGCGCTGCTGCGCCAAAGCGGCGCGGTAGACTTCGGGATCAAATTCCCCACCGACCCCGCGAAAGGCCGGAATTTGCAAGATCTCGCTGTTTACGAGGTTGTCCCCGGCTCTAAGCCCGCTTTCCTGTGCATAGGCGCTGATCGCTGAACGATCGATCATCTGCGACAGCACTTCCTCCAATCCGCCCTGTTCGATGAAGTCGGGCATGGTTAGCGCCGGATTTTGGCGGCGGACGCCTTGGAGCGACGATTGCGCCAGCTCCGACAGTTCGCTGGAGCTTATTGCTTCATCGCCGACCAGCGCGACGCGCTCGCCTTGGGCGATCCCTCCAAAGGTGTTGCCGGTGATGTCCGCCCCAGCGAAGGCCAAAGCGACAAGCGCCAGAAAGCCTAGGAAGAAAGCCATGCCGAGCTTGGACTGAAAGAATCGACGAAAAGAAGTAATCATGTGAGCGACGTATCCCGAACGGTCTGGGAACCCTGAGTGATTTTCGCAAACCGAGGCTGACCCACTTGGCCTTGCGAACTTCCGGCGCTCTATCCGCCCTGAGACCTCCCCGCAACAGGTGCGCGTAGGTTTTGACTGTCAGCCGTCGCTCGTCTAGCGGACGCCACCCTCTGATCTTATTTGTCTCTTCAGATTCGAACCTCTTCACCGCTCTCGCAGGAAAAACTGATGGCTGAACGGCCCTATATCGTTGGAAACTGGAAAATGCATGGAACGCGCGCCATGCTTTCCGAAGCGCGCGCGATCGACCGCGCGGCCCAGCGACACATGAAAGTCGAGGTGGCGCTGGCGCCTCCTTATACACTGATTCATCCGATCCACCGCGAAGCCGAACAAATCGGGGTTGGCGCGCAAAACTGCCACTTTTCCGATGGTGGCGCGCACACTGGCGACATCTCGGCTGCGATGATCGCAGACGCTGGGGCGAAATTCGTTATCCTCGGGCATAGCGAAAGACGCGCGGACCATGGCGAAACCGATGCGGTCGTAAAGGCCAAGGTTGAGGCCGCCCTCGAAGCGGGCCTGCGGGTTATTCTGTGTTGCGGAGAAAGCGAAGCGACCCGCGAGGCCGGCGACGCTATCAAACACGTGAAAAAGCAGATTGCCGCGTCGCTTCCTGAAATCGACGGCGCCGGAGATAAGCTGACCATTGCTTACGAACCCATCTGGGCTATCGGCACCGGAAAGACGGCCACCCCTGCCGACATCAAAGAAATGCATGCGGAAATCCGCGCGCTCGTCATCGAGCTGTTCGGTGCAGAAGAGGGGCCCGGCGTGCGTATCCTCTACGGAGGGTCCGTGAAGCCGGAAAACGCTTCTGAAATTCTCGGGATAGCGGAAGTTGGCGGAGCGCTCGTGGGCGGTGCCAGTCTCACCGCTGACAGCTTTATGGGCATCGCGCTCGCCGCGGAGACTGGCGAGAACTGACGCGCCGTGCCGCTTGCGCATGGGCAACCGCGCCCCTAAATGCGCGGTCAAACGCTTTTATAGAGAAACACCGTCATGGGTCTGTTCATTTTCCTCACTGTCCTTCAGGGACTGGTCGCCGCCGCTCTGGTGGGCGTCGTCCTGATGCAGCGCTCCGAAGGCGGAGGCCTTGGCATCGGCGGCAGCCCTGGTGGCGCTTTGGGCGCTCGCGGTGCGGCAGACTTTCTGACCCGCGCGACAAAGTGGCTCGCGGTGGCGTTTGTGGTTCTCTCGATTGCCTTGGCCGCGGTGGCTGTGGAAACCAGTTCGACCGAAACGGTCACCTCGACGCTCGATCGCGATGTCGATGCACCCGCTCCGCCCGCGCAGGACTTGTTGGCCGATCCGCTCGCGCCTCAGGGCGATGAAGCTCCCGCCAGCGACGATCCACTAGCGGAGTAAGCTGACATTTTGCGGCGGCACGGTCTTTGACCTGTCGCTTCCCATCAATCGCTTGTGGATGGCCTCGCGGTTAGCCCGCCATTTCGCTTGCCTCGAATCCGATCCAACGCTTAAGGCTCAACTCCCATGGCGCGGTACATTTTTATCACCGGCGGCGTGGTTTCCTCGCTCGGCAAAGGTCTTATGGCGGCTAGTCTCGCGGCGCTGTTGCAGGCACGCGGGTACAAGGTCCGTATCCGTAAATTTGACCCCTATCTGAATGTCGATCCGGGCACGATGAGCCCGTATCAACATGGCGAAGTCTACGTCACCGACGATGGCGCGGAGACCGATCTCGATCTGGGTCACTATGAACGCTTTACGGGTGTTTCGGCGCGTCAAAGCGATAACATCACGTCAGGACGCGTCTATCGCGACATCATCGCGCGCGAACGGCGCGGGGACTATCTCGGCGCCACCGTTCAGGTGATCCCGCATGTCACCGACGCGATCAAAGAGTTTGCGCTGGCCGATCAGGACGGTCACGACTTCATTTTGTGCGAGATCGGTGGAACGGTGGGCGATATTGAATCGCTGCCTTTCATGGAAGCGATCCGCCAGATCCGAAACGAACTGGAGCCGTTTCAGACGCTTAGCGTGCATGTCACGCTGGTGCCTTACATCGCCGCCGCTGGGGAACTGAAGACAAAGCCCACGCAACACTCCGTGCGCGAACTGGCGAGCCTCGGGATCAAGCCTGACGTCTTGTTGTGCCGAGCAGAGCACCCAATTCCCGAAGGCGAACGTCAGAAGATCGCCAATTTCTGCAACGTGCGCAAAGAGGCGGTGATCCCCGCTCTCGACGCGCCTTCGATTTATTCGGTGCCGCTGCAATACCACCGCGAAGGCCTCGACGCGGAAGTTCTGCGCGGTTTTGGCATCACCGACGCGCCCGAGCCCGATCTGGCGGCGTGGGACGATGTGACGGACCGCAATTTCAATCCCGAAGGCGAAGTGACCATCGGCGTAGTGGGCAAGTATGTCGGGCTTCCCGATGCGTATAAGAGCCTTAACGAGGCGCTGATCCACGGTGGGCTTGCGAACCGTGTGAAGGTCAACATCAAGTGGATCGACGCGGAAGTTTTCGAAGGGGAAGAAAGCGAGATCGCCTCCGCTCTCGAGCCCATGCATGGGGTTCTTGTTCCCGGTGGCTTCGGCGAACGGGGCAGCGAAGGCAAAATCGCCAGCGTTCGGTTCGCGCGCGAACGAAAAGTGCCGTTCTTCGGTATCTGTCTCGGCATGCAAATGGCCTGCATCGAAGGTGCGCGCGCCGCTGGCTTTACTGAGGCGTCTTCCACCGAGTTCGGCGAGACGAAAGAGCCGGTCGTCGGCATCATCACCGAATGGATGAGCGAAGAAGGCCTGCAAAGCCGACAAGAGGGCGGTGACCTGGGTGGCACCATGCGTCTTGGCGCGTATGAAGCAAAGTTGGCGGGCAACAGCCACACGTCGACCATTTATGGTGGTGCGGAAACGATTTCGGAGCGCCACCGCCACCGCTACGAGGTCAACAGCGCTTATATCGGGCCGTTGGAGAAACAGGGCCTCTTTTTTGCGGGTATGTCGCCCGATGGCTTGCTGCCGGAGATCGTGGAACGGCCGGATCACCCGTGGTTTGTCGGCGTTCAGTTCCACCCCGAGCTCAAGTCAAAACCCTTTGATCCCCATCCGCTTTTTGCAGGGTTTATCGCTGCGGCGCTGGAACAATCGCGCCTAGTCTAGCAAGTCTCGAAAAATCGTGAGACAGCGGGACAGTCCGCTGCTTCATAGGCCGAAGTGCCTGATTTGGTTTACGCTTTCGGATAAAAGGCCCTTCTTCTGTGCAATTCTGCGCAGAATTGAAGCTGTCGCGTTCTTACAAAGCGCGAATTTTGCCCTTGCATACGCTCCAAATTGGGCCTTACCCACCGGTCGGGCTTCCGGGGAACCGGAAAGGGCGGGCTAAACCGCCGTCGAGATTGCGACGCTTAGCAACTGGGGGTGGGATCCAATCGATCCTTGCGTCGCACCCAGCTCGTTTTAGAACCGTGTGTCTTCTGCGACCCGGACACACGGCTCTGATCGAGGCGGCTGTTTGTCGCGGAGGCGGATCCTTTGGATCCGCCTCTAACAACCTCCCTTGAATACGAAAAAGACGACCCCGCCAGAGCAGGGCCGTCTTCCTTTTTCAAACTTTAGAATTCGCTTGGCGTCAGGCGGCGCTGGCCGCGTCTTTGTCGTCCGAGGAAGCGCTGCCGGTTTCGACGGCTTTGAGCGTGGTCGACCCAACGGCAATTTTCTTGGGCTTCATCGCGTCAGGAACTTCACGCACCAGATCGATGATGAGCAGGCCATCGGCCAGATCGGCGCGCTCGACGCGCACATAATCGGCGAGTTCGAAACGACGCTCAAAGCCGCGATTGGCGATGCCAACGTGGAGCAGTTCCGATCCGTCTTCGATCTCGTCGCGCTTCTTGCCCTGCACGGTCAGCAGGTTTTGCTGCGCGGTGATGTCGATGTCCTGCGGACGGAAGCCAGCCACCGCGAGAGTGATGCGGTAATTGTCCTCACCTTGGCGAGCGATGTTGAAAGGGGGATAGTTGTCGCCGGAATGCGAGCGAGCCTGGCTTTCGAGAATATCGAATAGGCGATCAAAGCCCACGGTTGAACGGCGATAGGGGGTAAAATCAAGACGTGACATAGGTTCAAATCCTCGTGTTTGAGCAATTTGGTTTCATTTCCCGGCCTGCCTCATGCAGCGCCGAGTGATTTGCCGCTTTTGGTGCTTCCCAATGACTGGCGAAACAGAGCGACACGGTCTATTTGGTTTGCCATCTTTGCCTTTCAAGGGGCCAATGGGAACGAAACAATGAGCCAGCCAGTCATCGACATCTACACCAAGTTTGCCTGTCCCTTTTGCGTTCGCGCCAAGCACCTTCTGACCTCCAAAGGTGTCGAGTTTAACGAGTTCGATATCACCAGCGGCGGTGAGAAGCGCGACGAGATGCTGTCCCGCGCCCCCAACGCGATGACGGTGCCGCAGATCTTTATCGGCGATACGCATGTGGGTGGTTCCGATGACCTCGCGGCCTTGGAGCAGGCCGGAAAGCTCGACGCCCTGTTGGCGGGATAA
>JBCCKJ010000073.1:0-9698 GCA_039027455.1 Pseudomonadota bacterium
CTGAGCTTGGGGCCAATTGGCGCACCAGCAACGTGAAGTTCTCATTGATGCGCGGGTGCCATTTCAAATAGGCAAGGATATAGGCGCGGAACGTCCCGACATTGGTAAGCCGCCGCGCGTTGACCGGAGCGTCGTCTCCCATCAGCTCTTCGGCGTTCCACTTGGCGACTTCTACCGCTTTGGCGGTGAGATAAGGTTCGAGAATTTTGAACTTCTTCAGATCCTCCACCTCTTCGTCGCTCAGGAAGCGGATCATATTGTGATCCAGCGTGATGCTGCGCTTGATGCGCCGTCCGCCGCTTTCCGCCATGCCGCGCCAGTTGGCGTAGCTGTCGGACACCAGCTTGTGCGTCGGCACCGTGACGATCGTTTTGTCGAAGTTTTGAACCTTCACCGTGTGCAACGAGATATCGATCACGTCGCCGTCCGCGTTCATGCTGGGCATGGTGATCCAGTCCCCCACCCGCAGCATATCGTTGGTGGTCAATTGAACGCTCGCGACAAGGCTGAGGATGGTGTCCTTGAAAACCAACAAAAGAACGGCGGTGATCGCGCCGAGACCCGACAGCAGAAGCAGCGGGCTTTCATCGATTAGAACCGAGATGACGATGATCGCCGCGCCGCACAGAACTAGGATCTTGGCAACCTGAACGAAGCCCTTGATCGGTCGGTTCTTGGATGTCGGCAGACGGTCGTAAAGCTCGTTGCCATACGCCAGCAGGCGCACCACCGCCATCGCCAGCGAAACGACAATCGCGGCTTGCGCGGCGTGCGTGATCAGCGTGCGAATATCGTCGGCGAGGTTCGGAACAAGCTCAATGCCGCGCGACACGATCAACAACGGAACGATTGTTGCGGCCCACGCCGCCGCCTTATCATCCGTCGTGGTGTTAGGATCGATGTAAGGCGCGGCCAATCGGAGGATGACGCGCTTCAAAAAGAAGTTCGCGGCGACCGCCGCCAAACCCAGCAGCGTCAAGCCGACAAAGGTTTGCACGAGCGGGGCCTGTTGGGAAAAGAGATCAAGGATTTGTTGCATCGCAGCGCGCCTTAGCGGGGATGCCCCCATCATCTCAAGCCCGAGACGCCGCGCGAGGCTCTGGACAAGGATAAAACAGATCGCCTACCGCGCGCGCCATGACAGCGTTCAAAGAAGGCGATCCGACAACTCTCAGCCGGCTTTACGGTCGCAGCGTTGGCAAGCCTCTGCGCGCGCGCCAGCAGGCTTTGGTTGATGGTCTTCTGCCCAAAATCGCCGTCCCATCAGAAGGTCCAGTCACCGCGCATAGCCTGTTCGGTGAGGATTGCCCTTTGCATTTCGAGATCGGCTTTGGCGGCGGCGAGCATCTCGCCTACCGCGCCGATCTTCTGCCGAACCATGGCCTGATCGGAGCGGAACCGTTCCTCAACGGCGTAGCCCAAGCGCTAACCCATATCGAAGAGCAAAAGCTCGCCAATGTCCGGCTCCACCATGGCGACGCCCTGGAGGTCTTAAGCCGTGTGCCCGATGGCGCGCTAACGATGGTCTATCTTCTCCATCCGGACCCCTGGCCCAAAGCGCGCCACGCGAAGCGGCGCATGATCAACGATGGCCCGGTCAAACTGATCGCCGACAAGCTCAAACCCGGCGGCGAGTTTCGCTTTGGCACCGACCACGCGGTCTATTTGCGCCACGCACTGATGGTGATGCAGCGCTTCGCCGATCAATTCGAATGGGTCGTGGACGGCCCATCAAGCTGGCAAAACCGCCCCTCGGGCTGGTGCGAAACGCGCTATGAACAAAAAGCCCGCGAGGTCTTCGGGCACGAGGTCTGGTATTTTCGCTTTCGGCGGCGCTGATTTGCTTTCCTGAGCTCCAGTGTCCACTCTGCGGAGAAGCAGGGAGACAATTTATGGTGGCGAGGCGGCAGTTTCTTTCCGGCTTAGTTGTTGGGGCTGGCGCCCTTGCGGCGTGTTCGGACGTCACGGGTGAGGCAGCCAAAGAAAGCGGGCCGAGCTCTGATCTCGCCACACAGAAGCTCGACGCAACCGCGCTTGAAGACGCCTTGCTGGGGTCGTCTTACCTTGGCACGGGCGGCGGCGGTAGTCTGGCGGAAGCTCGCGAATTGATCGCCAAAGACCTTGCCTCCGGTCTTACATTCAGTCTTCTTTCCGTGGACGAATTGGCTGACAGCGATCGGGTCGCGTGCCCTTACGGATTGGCCAGCCTCGCCCCGATAAGCCCGGAGATGCAGGCGAAGCTGGACGGCAAGGAAACCCAGTTTGAGGAGACGGTTCAACTCGCCTTCGAAACGCTTGAGGAACATGTCGGTCAAAAGTTCGCCGGGGTTATTCTCGGCGAAATCGGCCCGCTTAGCCTCGCCGAAGGTCTCTCCATCGCCGCGCGTCTGGGCGTGCCCGCGCTGGATGCCGATACGGTTGGACGAGCGGTGCCCGAGATCAACCAGCATTCGGTAAAGGTGGCCGGTATCCCGCTCACACCGATTGGTGCGGCGACACCGTTTGGCGACCAGATGATCGTGGGCAAGCTCGGAGACCCGACCCGCGCGGAAGATATTTTGCGCAGCATCGCCGTGGCGAGTTCGTTGTGCGGCGTGACCGACAGCCCGATCACCGGGGCGCAGGCGAAAGCGGATGGCACCCTCGTCCAAGGCAGCTTCACTCTCGCGCGCAAGATCGGCGAAGCGGTGCGTGTCGCCAAAAGCGAAGGGGCTGACCCGATTGAAGCGGCACGGACAGCAGGCGACGGGTACACGCTATTTACCGGGACGGTGAGCCACTCGGAATGGCGAGATGAAGACGGTTTCCTCGTCGGATCCCTATCGCTGACGGGCACTGAGGCGTTTGCAGGGCAGTCTTTTGCGACGGACTACAAGAACGAACATCTCGTGGCGCGGCGGGACGGTGTGGTGGTGGCGACCTGCCCCGACCTCATCAGCGTCATCGACCTTGAGACCCATGACGGAGTGAACAATCCCGACTTCACCCAGGGCCAGGAAGTGGCTGTCTTGGGATTCCGTTGCGATCCGCTGTGGCGCACGGATGCGGGACTAAAAGTCTTCAGCCCCGCCTATTTCGGATACGATGTCGACTACGTGCCGATCGAAGACCGTCTCGCCTAACCCACAACGCCCGCACTGGCGAGGACCGCCAAGGTCAGGACGTCGGGCGCAATTGCCGTCATGGGCGCGATCTGCACCGGCTTCTCCATGCCCAGCAGCATCGGTCCCACTGTGGTGTTCGCGCCCAATTCGCGCAGCAACTTGGCCGACAGGTTGGCCGACTGGAGACCCGGCATGATCAGCACATTCGCTGGGCCCGAGAGGCGACTGAACGGATAGAGCTTCATCACCGCCGGGTTGAGCGCGGCGTCGGGTGCCATTTCACCCTCGTATTCGAAGCCCGGTTCCTCGCTGTCGAGGATAGCGACCGCGTCGCGAATGTTCGCAAGCCATTGGCCCGAGGGGTTGCCAAACGTTGAATAGGACAAAAACGCCACGCGCGGTTCGTGCCCCATACGCCGCGCAACGGCGGCGGTTTCCTTGGCGATGTAAGCGAGTTCGAAAGCGCTGGGCCGTTCGTTGATCGTGGTGTCGGCCAAAAACGTCGTGTGGTTCTTACCGATCATCATATGGATGCCGAACGGCAGGGCGTCCTTCTTCTTGTCGAGGACCAGATTCACCTCGCGCACCGTCTGAGCGTAGGTGCGGGTAAGACCCGAAATCATCCCATCAGCGTGGCCCAGCGCGACTAGCAGAGCGGAGAAGACGTTGCGCTCCTGATTGACCATCCGGCGCGCGTCGCGCTCTGTGTAACCCCGGCGCTGCAAGCGTTTGTAGAGGTAATCCACCATGGCCGGAACGTGCCGGCTGTCCGCGGAATTCTGAATCTCGAAGCTGCCCGGATCGGAGACCGAAAGCTGATGCAGCTTGTCGAGCACAGCCTTGGTCCGGCCAACGAGGATGGGCGTGCCGTAGCCAAAATCGCGGAACTGGATCGCGGCGCGCAGCACCACCTCTTCTTCGGCCTCGGCAAAGACCATGCGCTTGGGGTTCGCCTTAGCCTCGTTATAGACGCCGGTGAGCACGCTCGTTGTCGGATTAAGCCGCGATTTGAGCTGGTGCCTGTATTCCTCGAAGTCCTCAATCTGGGCCAGCGCCACTCCGGAATCCATCGCCGCCTTCGCCACGGCCGAAGACACGACTTCGATCAGACGCGGATCAAAGGGCGCGGGAATAATATAGTCGGTGCCGAACTTCTGGTTCTTGCCATACGCACTCGCGACCTCTTCAGGCACGCGTTCGCGGGCCAGTTCGGCAATAGCGGTGGCGGCGGCGACCTTCATCTCTTCGTTGATCGTGGTCGCCTGAACATCGAGCGCGCCGCGAAAGATGAAGGGGAAGCCCAGCACGTTGTTGACCTGATTGGGAAAATCGCTGCGCCCGGTCGCGATGATCGCGTCAGGGCGCACCGCCTTGGCTTCGTCCGGCATGATTTCCGGCGTGGGGTTCGCCATCGCGAAGATGATCGGCTTGTCCGCCATCTTGGCCACCCATTCGGGTTTGAGCGCGCCAGCCGCCGAGAGGCCGAGGAAGATGTCCGCCCCCACCAGAGCCTCTTCCAAGCTGCGCGCGTCCGTCTTGACCGCGTGGGCGCTTTTCCATTGGTCGACATTATCGCGGCCGGGATAGATCGGGCCGGAGCGATCGCACACGATCACGTTTTCATGCGGCACGCCCACCGACTTGATCAAAGCGGTGCAGGCGAGGGCTGATGCGCCCGCGCCATTGACCACCATTTTGACATCTTTGAGATCGCGCCCCGTCAAGTGGCACGCGTTGATCAAGCCAGCCGCGGCAATGATCGCCGTGCCGTGCTGATCGTCGTGCATGATCGGAATGTTCATCCGCTCGCGCAGCGCGGCTTCGATGATGAAGCATTCGGGTGCCTTGATGTCTTCAAGGTTGATCCCGCCAAAGCTGGGCTCCATGAGCGCCACCGCGTCGATAAAGGCCTGCGGGTCTTCGGTGGCGAGCTCGATATCGATCGAGTCCACATCGGCGAAGCGCTTGAACAGCACCGCCTTGCCTTCCATCACCGGCTTCGAGGCCAGCGCGCCGAGATTCCCCAGCCCCAGAATGGCCGAGCCGTTGGAAATCACCGCGACCAAGTTCGCCTTGGCGGTGTAGCGCGCGGCCAGACTTGGATCCTCGGCGATAGCTTCGACCGGAGCGGCGACGCCGGGCGAGTAAGCTAGGCTGAGATCGCGCTGGGAGGTCATCGGCTTGGTCGCGACGACTTCCAGCTTACCGGGCCGTATCGTCTCGTGGTAAAACAGCGCCTCGCGCGTGGTGAACCCACCCTTTGAGGTCTGGTTGCTGTCGTCCGCCATTCTTTACTCCGTCAATCGCGCGTTGCGCGGCCTGTAGCTTGCCTCTTGGCCAAGGCATAGGGGAATTGCACCCGCGTTTTGGCCACCCTGAAGGATACGGCAACAGGGGATAGGCGGCTGCACCAGCATGTCGAATCGGTCGAAGGTTGATACGCACAAAAGATGGCCGCTGGTCCCGCCACCAAACCCACTCCGATGATGGAGCAATATCTCGCGCTGAAGGAAGAAGCGGCGGGCTCTATGCTGTTTTATCGCATGGGCGACTTCTTCGAGCTGTTCTTTGACGACGCCAAGCGCGCTTCGGCCATTCTCGACATTGCGCTGACCGCGCGCGGCGAGCACGCTGGGGAACCTGTCGCGATGTGCGGGGTGCCGGTCCATTCGGCTGAAGGCTATCTGGCGCGCTTGATCAAGGCGGGCGAGCGGGTCGCTATCGCCGAACAGGTCGAGACACCCGACGAAGCCAAGGCACGTGCCAAGCGCGAGGGCAAGCCATCGTCAAAGGCTCTGGTAAAGCGCGACATTGTGCGCTTTGTGACCTCGGGCACGCTGACCGAAGAGGCCTTGCTGGAACCGCGGCGCGCCAACACTCTCGTGGCTTTGGCCGAGGTTCGCGGTGAGATCGGCCTGGCCTCCGTCGATATCTCGACCGGCGTGATGACGCTGGAGGACACCACTCCGAACTTTTTCAGCGCCGCGATTGCCCGGATCGGGCCGAGCGAGATCGTGGTGCCCGAAGGGTGGGACTTGGATGAACCCGGGGCCCCCACTTTCCACGCACGCTCCGCCTTTGACAGCGACGGCGGAGCCGCGCGGTTGAAGGCACTGCACGGCGTCGCAACGCTTGATGGATTTGGCGATTTCAGCCGCGCGATGTGCGCGGCCGCCGGTGGCTTAATCGGATATCTTGACCATGTTGGACGCGGGACGCTTCCCCTGCTTTTACCTCCGCAAAGGCGCAAAGCGGGCGACACCATGGCGATGGATGAAGCCACTCGCACCAGCCTGGAAATCCTGACCAGCAACACCGGCGAGCGCCGGGGAAGCCTTGTCGCCACGCTCGATCGCTGCTCCACCGGAGCCGGATCGCGACTTCTCGCTGAGGATCTATCCGCGCCGCTTCTGGATCCGGCAGCGATCACCCAGCGCCTCGGGCTCGTCCAATACATGCGAGACCGCCCGATCGAACGCGCGGCCTTGCGCGAAAATCTGCATCGCATGCCTGATCTTGGGCGGGCGCTGGGACGGCTCGTTGCCGGTCGTGGGTCACCCCGCGATCTTGGGCAAGTGCGCGATGGGTTGGCGCAAGCGCAGATTATCCAAGCCGATCTGGAGGCGCTTCCCGACACTCCCGCCTTGCTGGAGAACCTGCTTCAGCGACTGGGAGGGCACGGCGCTCTGACCGATTGGCTTAATCGCGCGCTGGTCCCTTCACCTCCTACAGAGCGCGCCAATGGGGGCTTTATCGCCGACGGCTATGACGCGTCGCTTGACGAGTTGCGGAGTGTGTCGGGCAACGCGCGGCGCGCCATCGCGGCGATGGAAGCGCGCTATCGCGACGAGACCGGGATCGCTTCACTCAAGATCAAGCACAACGGGGTGCTCGGATACTTCATCGAAGTGCCCAGCCGCCACGCGGACGCGCTGATGGAAGCGGACAGCGGGTTTACGCATCGCCAGACGATGAAGGGCGCGGTGCGGTTCAACTCGCTCTCGCTGCACGAAGAAGCTTCGCGCATTTCCGAAGCCGGTGGACACGCGCTGGCCGCCGAAGAAGCGCACTTTGAAGAATTGGTGAGCGCCGTCAACGATGCGCGCGAAGCGATTGCGGGCACCGCCGCGGCGCTCGCGCGAATTGATGTGGCCGCGGGCAACGCGGAACGCGCGGCGGAAGGCGATTGGTGCCGACCCGAGATCAGCGCGGAGCACGCCCTTTCGATCACCGGCGGGCGGCATCCCGTGGTCGAAGCGGCGCTCTCCAAAGCGGGGGAACGGTTTGTCGCGAACGATTGCGCGTTATCCTCCGACAATCGGCTTTGGCTGATTGGCGGTCCGAATATGGGCGGAAAATCGACCTTTCTGCGCCAGAACGCTCTGATCGTCCTGATGGCGCAATCGGGCTGTTTTGTGCCCGCCAAAGCCGCGCAAATCGGCGTGGTCGATCGCTTGTTCAGCCGCGTGGGCGCGTCCGACAATCTTGCCAAAGGCCGATCAACTTTCATGGTCGAGATGGTCGAAACCGCCGCCATTCTCGCGCAGGCAAGCAACCGCAGTTTTGTGATCCTGGACGAAGTGGGGCGGGGCACCTCCACCTATGACGGCGTCGCTTTGGCGTGGGCCGTGGTGGAAGCGGTGCATTCGCAGATCGGGTGCCGATGCCTCTTCGCAACGCACTACCATGAGCTCGCCCGATTGGCCGAACGGTGCGAGGCGCTGTCGCTCCATCATGTGCGAGCGCGTGAGTGGAAAGGCGATCTTGTCCTGCTGCACGAACTGGCCGAGGGCCCGGCGGATCGGTCTTACGGCTTGGCTGTTGCCAAATTGGCGGGAGTGCCCGCTGAGGTCGTCGCGCGGGCCAAGTCCGTGCTCGATCAGTTGGAAAAGACCCGCGAAGAGACCGGTGGGATTGCCGCAGGGCTAGGAGAGCTGCCGCTCTTCGCCGCTGCCGTGGCTCAAGAGGCGGAAACGAGCGCCTCCGACGAGCTCGCTCAAAGGTTGGAAGCCATTGATATAGATACGCTTTCGCCGCGCGAGGCTTTGGACCTTCTGTACGAGCTCAAACGCGGACTGTCGGAGTAGCCCGGCTGCACGAATCGTTAACCGTGCCTGCGATACATGTCGCGCATGGCTATCGGTGTTATTGCAAACAGTAAAAGCGCGCTCGCCTTTGCGGGCGGCGTTCTCGTGTCCGCGGCTCTCATCGCGATGAGCATGGGCAGCCAGTTTACGCCGAAAGCGCAGGAAGACGAATACGCTGAGGAAGAGGTTGAATCCTCTGAAGAGGAGCCCAAACGCCGCCCCACACGGTTTCAAGAACCCGCGCCGGTCTCGTTTGAAGACTTCGCCGCCGACACCGATCTGGTCGACGACACCAGCGGCTTTGACCCCACGCCTCCGGCGGAATCCTCCGTGATTATCTCTGATGACAGCGATGATGACGATTATGGCTTTGCGACTACTCCGTTCAAACCGACATCCCGGCAAGACATCGCGGCCTCCCGCGCACGCGAGCGTCAGATGGAACGGAACAAATACACTCCCAACGAGCTAACAGCTGCGGGCGCTGCCTCCAGACCCGATGAAGATCAGCGCTAAAGCGAAAGGTAAAGGGTACGCGGGCCGGGCTATCCCCAGCGCCGAAATCGCTTACCGCGTCGGAACGGGCGATTCACCGGAATAATCGTAAAAGCCGCGGCCCGTCTTGCGGCCCAACCATCCGGCTTCCACATACTTTACGAGCAGAGGCGCAGGGCGATACTTGCTGTCGCGCGTCGTCTTGTAGAGCACCTTGATAATATCGAGGCAGGTGTCGAGCCCGACAAAATCGGCCAATTGCAGCGGCCCCATCGGGTGATTGAGGCCCAGCCTGCAGCCCTTGTCGATGTCCTCAATGCCCGCCGTGGACTGGCCAAGGACGAAAACCGCTTCGTTTATCATCGGCAAAAGGATGCGGTTGACGACAAAGCCCGGCTCATCCTGGCTGAGAACCACTTGCTTACCCAACCCTTCCGCGAAAGCGGTGACACGGTCGGTCGTGTTCTGCGCCGTGGCGAGGCCGGGAATGACTTCGATCAGCCCCATCACCGGAACCGGATTGAAGAAGTGCAGGCCAATGAAACGAAGCGGATCGGGCGAATGGTTCGCCATCCGCGTAATCGGTATAGAGCTGGTGTTGGACGCCATCACGGCGTCGGACCCAAGCACCTTGCCCGCGCTTTCAAAGATCGCCTGTTTGATCGGCTCTTTCTCGGTCGCAGCCTCGATGATCAGATCAGCGTCGACCATAGGGGCGTAATCTGCCACCGGCGTGATCCGCCCAAGCAAGGTTTCGGCCTCGGCAGCTTCCATCTTTCCGCGCCCGACCAGCTTGGTCACCGCCTTATCGATGCGCGTCTTGCCGCCTTCGGCGTGCGCGAGATCAATATCGGCCAGCATTACGGACATACCGTATCCGGCCACTGTCTGGGCAATTCCGGTTCCCATTTGCCCGGCGCCGATAACCGCAATGTTCCGCATGGCCGCCTTCCCTTCGCATGTGCAGCAATTGTGTGGCGAGCGCGTTAGCGGCGCAAAGCGGGATTGGCTA
>JBCCKJ010000074.1:0-9669 GCA_039027455.1 Pseudomonadota bacterium
AGAATCCCGGCTGAGGCAATCAGCTCTTCGTCCAGAGCCGCAGCGGGCAAGAACTGGCCGGCGCCAAGGAAGGTGTTCATTGTCCGCTCGCCATCGGGCGTGACGAAAATTAGGCAACGCCCGGTGGGCGGCTCGGCGTCGCTGCCATCTGTCGGGCGCATAGGCGTATCGAAATCGATCCCGGCCGCGCGAATGTCGTGCGCAAAGACCTTGCCGAACTGATCATCGGCCACTTGTCCAATAAACGCGCACTGCACGCCCAATTCGGCGAGACCGGCCAAAGTGTTGGCCGCCGAACCGCCCGATTTCTCAGTGGCCGGACCCATGGCGTCATACAGCCGGTCAGCCCCGGACGCGTCCACCAGCGTCATCCCGCCACGCGCCAGTTGCAATTCGTCGAGTGTCTCTTCGTCGCACGAGGCAATGATATCGACGATGGCGTTGCCGATGGCGATGACGTCATAACGAGTGTCTGTCACGGGATGGATGGTCCTGAATGCTAAGGAAGGAATAGGTGTGGGCAAGCGCCTAGCGATCACGGACGCGAAGGCCAAGCGGTTTGACACGCTGCGCCGGCCTCGCGCATTTCAGATCGCGGCATGACCCTAGTTTTCAGCGCTTTCCTCAAGGCCTTCGGCCAATTCTTTGATCCGCGCATGCAGCGCGTGCTGGTGAAGACGCTGTTGGTGACGCTGCTCATCTTCGTCACCTTGGCTGGGGCACTCTGGTTCGCCATCGCCCAAGGGTTGGAATGGGCCTTGATCCCGTTTCTGCCCGAGGATTACGAGGGAGCAGCGGCTGCGGTCGCCACAATTCTCATCTCGTTGATCCTGTTTTGGCTCTTGTTTCGCGTGGTCGCGCTGGCGGTGCTGCAATTCTTCGCTGACGAAGTTGTCGCCGCGGTCGAGGCGCATCACTATCCGGACGCTGCGGAAAGAGCGACGCCTCTGCCCCTGCAAGTGGAAATCGCGCTTTCGCTGCGCGGGGCCGCGCGCGCGCTGGTCTTCAACGGCCTGGCGTTGCCCGTCGCGTTGTTCCTCATGATCACGGCGATCGGACCCGCCCTCGTCTTCCTCTTTGTCAACGCGGTCCTCCTCGGGCGCGAGCTGACCGACATGGCGTGGCTGCGGCACTGCGAAGGCGATGTGAAGGGCAATCCCGTCCCGCGGTTGGAACGTTTCGCCTTGGGCGCCGGTGTTGCGGGCTTGATGATGGTCCCTTTTGTCAATTTGGTGGCGCCGCTTATCGGCGCGGTCGCGGGCACCCATGTAGTCCAAACCCGTCGGACTCGCGAAAGCGCGGAGGAAGAGATCGAGCGTGCGTAAAGCCTTGGTTTTCCTGATCGTTGTAAGCGTCTCCGCTTGCTCCACAGGCGTCAGCAAACTGCCAGGCGTCAACACAGCTTCGTCTGGCGCTCGCGCCGCGCCGCGCGCCTATGTTCCCCCTCCGCAGTCAGCCCAAGCGGGACCGGGGCTCGAAGGGGTAATCGGGGCCTCGCCCAGCGCGCTTGTGCGACGCTTCGGCGAGCCACGCCTTGATTTGGTCGAAGGAGATGCGCGCAAACTGCAATTTCGCAGCAGCACCTGCGTCTTGGACGTTTTTCTGTATCCGCCTACAACAGGGGCCCCGCCTCTGGCCACCCATGTCCAAGCGCGCGCACGTCAAGACGGCGCGGCGGTCGACCGCGCAGCCTGCATCCGCGAGGTTGAGACGCAAAGGTAACGCGGTCTTAACGCTGTTTGTGGCATGTCTCCCGCATGCACACTCGAGGGGCAGTCTCCACGCTATGACCACGCATTTTATCGATCTTGCTCAGCGCGCCGCTCAGGATGGCCGCGTTTCCTCCGAAGAGCTGCTGGCGCTGCGCCGTCAGGGCTGGGGCGACGGCGTTATTCATCGCGACGAGGCTGATGCGCTTTTCGCGCTGAACAACGCGCTGGACGAGCGCAGCGAAGAATGGTGCGACTTCTTCGTCGAAGCGATCGGCGAATTTGTGCTCAATGGCACACCGCCTCGATTGCAGTGCAACGAAGAAGAGGCCTCATGGCTGATCGCGCAAATCGATCACGATGGCGGCGTGGAAAGCGTTGTTGAACTCGAGACGATCGTTCGCATCATCGAGCGCGCCGAAAACACACCGGTCAGCCTCAAGAACTATGTTCTGCGTCAGGTGGAACGCGAGGTGTTGAGCGGCGAGGGTCCGACACGTTGCGGCGGGATGTTATCCGCCACGCACATCACCAGCGCGGAATGCCGCATTCTTCGCCGGGTCATTTTCGCCAGCGGTGGCCACGGTCCCGCGGCGGTTTCGCGCTTCGACGCCGAAGCGCTGTTCCGCATTAAAGACGAAACACTGGCCGAAGAGAACGCGGCGGAATGGGACGAGCTTTTCCTCGACGGGGTGTCGAACTTCCTCAAGGGCTTCACGCTTCAGAACGCGCAGGTCAGCCATGAGCGCAAGCAAGAGCTCCACGCCTTCATCGCCGACAACAAGCCCAATGTGGGCCGATTCTTCGGTCGCATGGTGAAAGAGGCCCCCAATGTCGCCAATTCGATGGGCGTCATATTCGGCAAGCGCAAAGGTGGCCCCGATTACACCGCGCTCCAAAGCGCTGGCGAGCAAGTGACCGATTACGAGCAAGAATGGCTCGAAGGCATGATCGACGCCGACGGCGAAGTGGACGAGTTGGAAAGCCGCCTGCTGGCGCGTATCGCGGCGGGCGATTAACCGCTCAGCGAATCAGCGCAGTAGGGCCTTCGCGCGCGAAGGCCCTACTTGTCAGACCATGAAGCTCTCACCGCAACCGCATGCGCCTTTGGCGTTGGGGTTTTCGAACACAAAGCCGGCGGTGAAATCGTCCTCGACCCAGTCCATGATCGATCCCACGAGATAGAGAACCGAAGCGCCGTCGATGTAGAGCACTCCGCCTGGCGTTTCGATCTTCTCGTCGAACTTCACCTCTTCGTTCACGTAATCGACCGAATAGGCGAGACCCGAACATCCGCGGCGCGGGGTCGACAGTTTGACGCCAATCGCGCCTTCGGGGGCGCTTTGCATCAGATGCGCCACGCGGTCTTCCGCACCCTTGGTCAAAACGACCGCAGCGGGGCGTTGTTTGAGCGTATCCATCACAGCATCCCCAGTTCAAGACGAGCCTCGTCGGACATTTTCTCCGGCGACCACGGCGGATCCCATACCAGTTCAACCTCCGCATCGCGAATCCCGGGCACCGACGACGCGCGCAGCTCCACTTCGCCGGGCATGGTTTCGGCGACTGGGCAATGCGGCGTGGTGAGCGTCATGGTGATCGTCACATCGGATTCCGCGTCGACATCGACGCCGTAGATAAGACCCAGATCGTAGATGTTTACCGGGATTTCGGGGTCGTAAATCTCTTTGAGCGCATCGACCACGGCTTCCTGCAAATCGCTGCCGGCGCCGCCGACCGGCGCCGTTGCGGGCGAGGCGGCGAGGAAGCCGTCGAGGTAGTCGCGCTGGCGCCCAGAAGCTTGAGGAACCGCCTCCTCTTCTTCTTCGATCGCGTCCGAAACCCGGGCGCGCGGCGGCTTCTGAGCAAGCTCATCGTTGGGAGCGGGGGCAGCCACGACTCCTTCTCGCGCGGCGTAGTCGGTCTGATCCGTAGGCTCGGTCATGGCCTCATCCTTTTCCAAAGATTTTGCGAGTGCGGGCGATCCCAGCGATCAGTGCGTCCACATCCGCCTGGGTGGAATACAACCCAAAGCTGGCGCGCGCGGTGGCGTGGATACCAAGATTGTCCATCATCGGCTGCGCGCAATGATGCCCGGCGCGGATCGCGACATTGGCTTCGTCGAGGATCGTGCCAAGATCGTGCGGGTGAATATCGTCGATGGTGAAGCTGACAATGCCCGCGCTGTCCGCCGGACCGTAGAGCGTCACATCGTTCATCACCGCCAACTCACGGCGGAGGCGCGCAACCAATTCCGCTTCGATCTCGTGGATCGCGCCAAGGCCCACGCTGTCGACGTAGTCCGCCGCGGCGGCGAAAGCGATGGCTTCGGTGATCGCGGGCGTGCCCGCTTCAAAACGCTGCGGAGGGGGCGCGTAAGTGGTCTTTTCAAAAGACACTCGGTCAATCATCGCCCCGCCGCCTTCCCACGGCGGCATCGCATCAAGGATCTCCGAGCGCGCCCAAAGAGCGCCGATGCCGGTGGGGCCATAAAGCTTGTGCGCGGAGAAGACGTAGAAATCGCAATTGAGCGCGGCCACGTCGAGCGCGAGGCGCGGCGCGGCCTGACAGCCATCGAGCAGCAGCTTCGCTCCGACCGAATGCGCCAGATCGGCCGTACGTTTGGCGTCCAGAACACCGCCCGTGACGTTCGAGACATGCACCAGCGCGACCAGTTTGTGCTTCGGCGTCAGCATACGCTCCGCTGCTTCCAGATCGATCTGATGGTCGTCGGTCAGCGGGCAGATATCGATTTCCGCACCAGTCGCCTGAGCTACAAGCTGCCACGGTACGATGTTCGAATGGTGCTCAATCTGGGAGAGCAGGATGCGATCGCCGGGCTTCAAATTGGCGCGGCCCCAGCTGTTGGCGACAAGATTGATCGCCTCGGTGGCGCCTCGGGTGAAGACGAGTTCTTCCTCTTTCCCGCCGATAAAGCCCGCAATCCGCCGACGCGCGGATTCGTACGCCAGCGTCATTTCGGCCGAGCGCGCGTACACGCCGCGATGCACTGTGGCGTAATCTTCCCCCATAGCCCGCGCCATTGCGTCGATCACCGCGCGCGGCTTTTGCGCGGTCGCCGCCGTGTCGAGATAGTGCCAAGACGCGCCTTCGCCGGTGACAAGACCGGGAAAGTCCGCGCGCAGATCGGGGGCAAAAGCGCTAGGGGCGGTGGTCACATTCACAGCGCGGCGTCCTCCAGCGCGCTGAGCGCCGCGTCGAGCAGCTTTGCGCGGCTCTCTTCGTCGTCCAGTTCGACAAACGCGTCGCCGATAAAGGCCTGCACCAAAAGGCGCTGCGTCAGCTCAGGGGAGAGACCGCGCGCCGCCATGTAATAGCGCGCCGCCTCGTCCAGCTGGCCGACAGTCGCGCCGTGCGCGCACTTCACATCGTCGGCAAAGATTTCCAACTGTGGCACGGCGTTGGCGCCCGCCCCGGCCTCCAAGAGGAGTCCTTTAAAGTCCTGCGCCGCGTCGGTCTTCTGCGCGTCTTTGACAACCTTGATCTCGCCGAGGAAATTGCCTGTACCCGTGCCCCAATGGACGCTGCGCACGGTCTGATTGCTGGTCGCTTCGGGTTCGGCGTGGATCGTGGTGGTGACGAATTCACGGATCGCCTCGCCGCCGCCAATGGTGACACCGCCAAACTCGAAATGCGCGCCTCGAGCAAGCGTGACTTCGATTTCCACCCGCGTGTAGTCCGCGCCCGCGTTGGTCACAAAGAGTTCCGCGCGCGCGCCTTCACCGAGCGTCAGCCGAATGCGATGCAGCTCGGGCGCGTCGGAACCCACAACCATCGCGTGCCGACGCGTCTCACCGGCGGCGACGTTGATCTCATTCCACGCGTCGAGCGCTTCCACGCCCAGCTTTTCGAGCGCGGAGATATCGGCGTAGCGCCAGGCTTCGTCACGGCGTGTCGGAAGAGTGGTGGTCTCAGTCATGATGATTGCTTCTTCATTTCGCGCTCAACCTTGCGAACAAGGCCGCTGCGCGTTTCGCGAATGCAGGTGTCGACGGCCTCTTGATCGTCCGCGCCCTTGCGCACGCACTTGGTCACCGCCTTACAAAACGAATGGTCGAGCTTGGGGCGGCCCGTCGATTTATCCATCGAACAATGCCAGTTGCCCTCGGGATCTTGCCCGACAAACACTTGCATACTGCGCAGGTTGCCGATCACCACGATTTCGGGGACCGGTTCAGCCGGCGGGGCCTGCATGGCCAAAAGGGCAAGGGCGAGGATCACGCGGCGGCCTCGGCCATGACGGCGTCGTAGCCTTCGTCTTCGAGGCGGAGCGCCAATTCGGGGCCGCCCGTTTGCACAATCCGTCCATCGGCGAGCACGCTCACTCGGTCGGGCTTCACCACGTCAAGCAAGCGCTGATAGTGCGTGATCAGCAGCACGCCTTTGTCCGGGGCGCGCATGATCGAATTGATGCCTTCACCGACAACGCGCAGCGCGTCGATATCAAGGCCGCTATCCGTCTCGTCTAGAACCGCAAAGCGCGGGTTCAAGATACCCATCTGGACCATTTCAGCGCGCTTCTTCTCGCCGCCGGAAAAACCGACATTGACCTGCCGTTTGAGCATTTCCATGTCCATTTTGAGCAGCGCGGCTTTCTCTTTGGCAAGCTTCAGGAACTCGCCGCCTGAGAGCGGTTCTTCCGCGCGATATTTGCGCTGCGCGTTGAGCGCCTCGCGCAAGAATTGGACGTTGGAGACACCGGGAATCTCGACCGGATATTGGAAACCGAGGAACAGGCCTGAGGCGGCGCGTTCGTGAGGATCCAGTTCAAGCAGGTCTTCGCCCAGAAACTCGACCGATCCCTCAGTAACTTCGTAGCCGGGCTTTCCGCCGAGCACGTTGGACAGCGTGGATTTGCCCGCGCCGTTCGGGCCCATAATAGCGTGCACTTCGCCCGGCGCGACCTCAAGGGTCAGGCCTTTGAGGATGGGTTTGTCTGCCACCGTGGCGTGGAGGTTTTCAATCTTGAGCATTGCTATGTCCTGTATGATGCGCGCGGCGGGCTTCGCGCTTGTCGTCGATCCGCATGCGCATGCCGGCTGTGATCCGCTGAAGCACACCGTCCATGTTTTCGAGAATATCGTTGGCCTTGATCCGCATTACGCGAATGCCAACCGATTCGAGGCTTTTGTCGCGGCGCTTGGAGAGCGCTTCGTCGGCGTCCTCCTCGTCGATCATGATCGCCATGCCAAGATTGTGGCAATTGAAGTCGACTATCGCGCTGCCAACGACGGCGAAGCGCTTGAAGGTGTAGCGGCCCAGGTCAGCTCCGGCGAACTTCGCGGCTAGCGCCTTATTGGCAGGGCTCGCAAAGCGCCGCATTTCGCGCGCGCGATCGTGCAGCTCGTCCAAGCGCTTGTCCGAAATCTTCCAGCCGCGCCCCTTTTTATTGAGGGTAGGCTCAGCGTCAGACGTGTCCTTGAGGCCTAGGGTCGAACGGGTCGTTTTGCGTTCGGTCACCCCACGCTCCCTTCAAGCGAGATCGCCAGCAGCTTTTGGGCTTCGACGGCAAACTCCATCGGCAGCTCTTTCAGAACATCCTTGGCAAAGCCGTTGACGATCAGCGCCACCGCTTCCTCTTCATCGAGGCCGCGTTGCTGGGCGTAGAACATCTGTTCGTCGCTGATTTTACTGGTGGTCGCCTCGTGTTCAATCTGCGCGCCGGGATTCTTCACCTCGATATAGGGCACGGTGTGCGCGCCGCATTCGTCGCCGAGCAGCAGGCTGTCGCATTGGGTGAAGTTGCGCACGCCTTCGGCTTTGGGGCCGACGCGGACCAGGCCGCGATAGGTGTTAGAGGATTTGCCAGCCGAGATGCCCTTGGAGATGATCGTCGAGCGCGAGCCCGCGCCGTTGTGGATCATCTTGGTCCCGGTGTCGGCCTGCTGAAAATTGTTGGTGACCGCGACCGAGTAGAACTCGCCGACGCTGTCTTTGCCGTTGAGCACGCAAGACGGATACTTCCACGTCACCGCGCTGCCGGTTTCAACCTGCGTCCAGCTGATCTTGGAGCGATCGCCCTGGCACAGCCCACGCTTGGTCACGAAGTTGTAGATGCCGCCCACGCCCTCGGAATTACCGGGATACCAGTTCTGGACGGTCGAATATTTGATCTCGGCGTCTTCCATCGCGACCAGCTCAACCACGGCAGCGTGGAGTTGGTTTTCGTCGCGCATCGGCGCGGTGCAGCCTTCGAGATAGGAGACGTAAGAGCCCTTTTCAGCGACTATCAGCGTGCGCTCAAATTGGCCGGTGTTTTCCGCGTTGATGCGGAAATAGGTGGAAAGCTCCATCGGGCAGCGCACACCTTCGGGCACGTAGACGAACGTGCCGTCCGAGAAGACCGCCGAGTTGAGACAGGCAAAATAGTTGTCGCGCGTCGGGACCACACGGCCCAGCCATTTCTTGACCAGTTCGGGGTGCTCTTTCACCGCTTCGCTGATCGACAGGAAGATCACGCCCGCTTTCTGAAGCTCTTCACGGAAGGTCGTGGCGACGCTGACGCTGTCAAACACCGCGTCCACCGCGACCTTGCGCGCACCTTCGACCCCGGCGAGCACTTCCTGCTCGGCCACGGGGATGCCGAGTTTGTCGTAGACCGCCTTGATCTCGGGATCGAGCTCATCAAGCGATTTCAGCGTCGGCTTCGCTTTGGGCGCGGCGTAGTAATAGGCGTCCTGATAGTCGATCTTGGGATAGCCGACCTTGGCCCAATCGGGCTCTTCCAATTCCTGCCAAATACGGAACGCTTTGAGCCGCCAGTCGAGCATCCATTCCGGCTCGCCCTTCTTGGCGCTGATGAAACGCACGGTGTCTTCGTTCAGACCCTTTTCGGCAAACTCCGTCTCAATATCGGCCGACCAGCCATGTTCGTATTCGGCCGCGTTGGCCGCGGCCTCGCGCGCTTCAGCGTCCATTACGGCTTCGTCGGTTTCAGCGGGGGTAAGGTCGACGTTGTCGGTCATGCCACTTCTTCTTGATGAGAGAGAATGTCAGGGGTGCGCTTATTCGCCTCGGGCAGCGTGCGCAGCGTTTCGAGCGTGATGCTCGCCAAAGCGTCGCGCAGCGCCTCGTTGATCATCGGCCAATGCGGCTTGATCCGGCAGCCCGCTTCGTAGTCGCAACAGGCCGCGTCTTCGATGCAGGCGGTGAGCGCAATTGGCCCTTCGACCGCTTCGACAATGTCCGCCACCGAAATCGCCGCCGCCGGGCGACCCAGCTGCAAGCCGCCTTTTGCGCCGCGGACCGAGCGTAGCAGGCCCGCCGCCGTCAGCTTGGAGACCAGCTTTTGGACGGTGGGCACAGGAAGCCCGGTCTCGCTCGCCAGTTCGGCCGCGCTCACCCGCCCATCGCCGCAATGCGTCGCGGCCTGAGACATCGTGATAACCGCGTAATCTGCCAGGTTGGAAAGCCGCATACCGCGCGAAAGCTCCTGCTATTGCGAGTGATTCTTAAATCAGACCAAATGAGTCGTATTTCAAATACGCTCGTTTTAGTCCGATTTCAAGCGTCGCCGCGCCTCTACGATTTCCGGAGTTTCTCGCCGGTCTGGCCATGGCCATCAGGGTCCAGCACGCCTTGCACAAAAGGCTCGTTCGAAAGCGTTTTGGGTGTAAACCCGGTGTAGCGGCGAACGTCTCGGATCAAATGCGCCTGATCGAAATAGGCAACGAGAATCTCGTCGCGCAATTGCGCGGGCGGGTCTTTCTGCGCCAGGATCATCGCGGCTCGAATGGCGCGGTAGCGCTTGAGCAGTTGCGCGGGCGGGACGCCGTAATAGCGACGACACAGGCGCTGAATCTGGCGAGCGCTCAGATTCACGCGGTCGTATAAGTCAGCGATCGGCGGGTTAAACGCGCTTTCGAGCCAATCTTCTATTGCACGCAAAACCGCGCGATGGTCCGCTCTCGGTCGACGCGAGGGCAAGTGGCACACACGG
>JBCCKJ010000075.1:0-9609 GCA_039027455.1 Pseudomonadota bacterium
CGAAAGGGGTGTGGACATCCGCGCACGATGTGGAGTCGATCAATTGGTGGACGCCTGCTATGTCTGACGCAGGGGAAAAGGTGGATGAAGAAGCGCCCATAGAGTCGGACGCGGAGACCAAAACCGAATAAAGCAACCCAATTGACAACGGTCTGGAGCAGGAGACCACATGTTTTTACGCGAAATCGGAGTAGTTCCGGGGGCGGCTGACGCCGCGCCTGTGGGTTATGAGCGCGCCACGCTGACCAATCTCAGCCGTCGCAATATGCTCGGCGTCTCGGGCGTTTTCGTCCTTGGGCTCACACTCGCTGGATGCAATTCCTATGTCGAGCCTGAGGTGGATGCGGACGCGTTTGACCTTGCTGATCCGGGCGCCAGTCCTCTCACCGAGGTGGCCGGCGGTGACGCGACGCCCGGCATGTGGATCGCCATCGAAGAGGATGGTACGGTCAAGATCACCTGCCACCGTTCTGAAATGGGTCAGCAGGTCTGGACATCAATGGCCCAAATTGTCGCCGATGAACTCGAGGCGGATTGGGACACAGTCCAGATCGTTCAAGCCGAAGGGCATGAGCGCTACGGAGATCAGAACACCGATGGTTCCCGCTCGGTGCGCTACAACTTCCACCGGCTTCGCACCGCCGGCGCGGCGATGCGCATGATGCTGACCGACGCGGCGGCCTTGTATTGGGAAGTCGAAGCGGGCGATTGTACAGCCGAGCCCGGGCTTATCCGCAACAACGAGACGGGCGAAACGCTTTCCTACGGCAACCTCGCCGAACTCGCGGCGAAACTCCCAGTACCCGCCGAGGACGCGATCAAGCTCAAAGACCCAGAGGATTGGCGCTTTATCGGTCAAGAAGTGCCTTCGCTGACCATACCGATGATCACGCGCGGCGAAGGTGAATTCGGCATCGACGTGGATGTGCCGGATATGGTCTACGCCGTCATCGCTCGCCCCCCGCAGGTCTTTGGCCGCACAGGGAGCGTGGATGACGCCGCCGCGCTAGAAGTGCCGGGCGTGCTGCAGACCGTGCGCTTGCCCCATCCAAAACCACCTGCGCTTTTCCAGCCAATGGGCGGCGTCGCGGTGATCGCCAAGGACACTTGGGCCGCGATCCAAGGCCGCAACACGCTCAAACTTGGCTGGCGCGATGGACCAAACGCCGCCTACGATTCCGAAAGCTACGGCGAGGCGCTCAAAGAAACGTCGCGTCGCAAAGGCACGGTGCGTCGTTCGCGTGGCAACGTGAGCGAGGGAATGAAAGCCGCGGCGCAGACCGTTTCGGCCGAATACTACGCCCCTCACCTCACCCAGTCGCCGATGGAGCCACCATCAGGCACAGCCCGGTGGACGAACGACACACTAGAGTGCTGGGGCTGCGTTCAAGACCCGCAAGAAACACGCAGCGTGCTCAGTCAGGTGTTGGGCGTCGACAAAGAAAAGATCACCGTAAAACCAACATGGCTCGGCGGCGCGTTCGGCCGCAAATCCAAGCCCGACTTCATGATCGAGGCCGCGCTTTTGGCCAAAGAAGTTGGCAAGCCGGTCAAAGTCACCTGGACACGTGAAGATGATGTGCGCCACGGCTTTTATCACGCCGTGAGCGCGCAGCGATTGGAAGCGGGGCTCGACGACAGCGGCCAATGCACCAGCTACCTGCACCGGACCACGTTCCCTTCCATCTCGTCGACCTTTGCCAACGGCGTGACCAGCCCAAGCGCAGGCGAGTTGGGTCTTGGCGCGACCGATGTACCGTTCAACGCCGCCAACCTGCAGGTGGAATCGGGTGAGGCGAAAGGCCATGTGCGCACGGGCTGGCTTCGGTCGGTCTGCAACGTGTTCCACGCCTTTGCCGTACAAAGCTTCGCGGGCGAGATGGCCGCGGCAGCCGGTCGCGATCAGAAGGACTACCTGCTCGAACTGATCGGTGAAGATCGTATCATCGACCCGATCGTCGAAGGCGCCGAATACGGCAATTATGGTGGGTCAGCCGAAGAATACCCCATCGAAACGGCGCGACTTAAGGCTGTGGCCGAAAAGGCGGCGGACATGGCCAATTGGGGGCGCAAGCTGCCGGATCGCCATGGCCTTGGCATCGCGGTGCACCGCTCCTTTCTCGCCTATGTAGCCACTGTGGTTGAAGTGAAGGTTTCACCCGAAGGCGACCTGACCATTCCGGGCGTTTGGCTCGCGGTGGACGCTGGCACGGTTATCAACCCGCGCCACGTACGCGCGCAAATGGAAGGCGGGACGATCTATGGCCTCTCCAACGCGCTTTACGGGGAAATCACCGCTAAGAACGGCGCGATTGTGCAGGATAACTTCCCATCTTGGCGCCTGATGAAGATGGCGGAGGCGCCTCGCAATTTCGAGGTTGAGATCATCCGTTCGGACAAGCCTCCGGCAGGTGTAGGGGAACCGGGCACTCCGCCCGCGGCTCCTGCCCTGGCGAACGCCATTTTTGCAGCCACTGGAGCGCGCCTGCGCACACTGCCGATGATCGGGGCGAACGGCACCCGCCTTCCCCTTCCCACCGAAACCGAAACCGCCTGATTGGCAAGGAGAAAACTCATGGCCATCACGCTGAACATCAATGGCAAAGACGAAACCATCGACGCCGCGCCCGGCACGCCCCTGCTTTGGGTGCTCCGCGATCATCTTAAGATGACGGGTACCAAGTTTGGCTGCGGCGTGGCGCAGTGCGGGGCTTGTACGGTGCATATCGATGGCGCGCCCACGCGATCCTGTGTGCTCCCGCACGACGCGCTTGAAGACTCTGAGATCACCACCATTGAAGGCGTTGACGGTCGCGCCGCCGACGCCATTCGCGAAGCTTGGATCGAAGATAACGTTCCGCAGTGTGGCTATTGCCAGTCAGGCCAAATCATGGCGGCGAGCGCACTTCTGGCGGAGAACAGCAATCCGAGCGATGCAGATATCGACGCGGCGATGACCAATCTGTGCCGCTGCGCGACCTATATGAGCATCCGGCGTGCTATCAAAAAGGCTGCCACCAAGGTCTAAGAAAGCTTGCGCTTGCTGAGGGGCGAGATGGTGGACAGGGCTGGATTCGAACCAGCGTACGCTTGCGCGGGCAGATTTACAGTCTGCTGCCTTTAACCACTCGGCCACCTGTCCACACGACTGCTCGCGATGCGCAGTTCAGCGCTTTTGGAAGCGCCCCATTGCCTTCGAGAAAGTCCCTCCTGAGCGCTCCCTCGATTGCCGAGAGGCGCGCTTTGGCGAAGCGAGCCTTGCCTGTCAATGGGGCGACTGGCAGGGAGCCGAGAATAATCGGCTCAGACCGTTACGAAACAAGGGGCATCGATGGCCAAGAGCGAAAAGAAGCGAGCGTTACGGGGTCGTGCCGGGCGGATGAAAGGCGGACGTGGGTCCGGTCGCGGCACCGCTGGACATGTGCGTTTATGGGGCCGTCATCCCGTCGAAGCCGCGTTGAAAAACCCAGGCCGCAGCCACCGCAAGCTGTGGGCCACCCGCGAGGGGATCGACAGTCTTGATGGTGAGCTTCCACCGGATTTCCCAGTCGAATACGCCGACGTTCAGGACTTAGCCCGACTGGTCGCCAAAGACGCGCCGCATCAGGGATTGGTGCTGGAATGCGAGCCGCTGGAAGGGGTGTTTCTTGACGAAGTCGCCACAGGCGATCCCGCACGTCCAATCGTAATGCTTGATCAAGTGACCGATCCGCACAATGTGGGCGCCATCCTGCGGTCCGCGGCCGCTTTTGGCGCCGCCGCTATAGTCACTCAAGACCGCCACGCGCCGCCCGAAAGCGGGGTGTTGGCCAAATCTGCGTCGGGCGCGCTCGAAACAGTACCATGGGTGCGAGTTGTGAACCTGGCGCGCGCGCTCGATGAAGTGGCTGAGGCTGGCTACTGGCGCATTGGTCTGGCCGGCGAAGCAGACGCCACACTGGCTGAGACACTTACAAAAGGGCCCATTGCGTTGGTGCTAGGAGCGGAGGGCGAAGGGTTGCGCCATAACATCGCCCAGCACTGCGACGCCCTCGCTCGGTTGCCGATAACCTCGGACATTGAGAGCCTGAATGTGTCCAACGCCGCCGCGATCGCTCTTTACGCAACGGCAACACGCTCTGACTAAGACGAGATCGCAATGACTTCTTCAGGAGGGAAGCTGACTATGACAGACAACGCTCACACTCTGCGTCCGTGGCGGGCGGCTGCCACTACACTGCTTGCCAGCCTTTCGTTGATGCTGACGGGCTGCTTCATCACGCCGGGCAAATTCACCTCTGAGCTGGTTTTGGGCCCGGATCAGGACTTCACCTTCACGTATGATGGCGAGATCTTCTTCCTTGGCCTGTCGCAGCTGGCGGAAATGGGAGAGGGCGCGAAAGAGTTCGAACCCGAACCTTGCTATGTCGACGGCACGTTTGAAGAGCGCGAGTGCACGGCCAATGAGCTTGAGGGTCAGCGTTCGGCATGGGACGCTGGCGCTGATCAGCGCGCAGCAGAGGCCGCTCAAAAAGCCGAACAAATGTCGGCTTTGGTTGGCGGTATCGACGCCAACGATCCGGAAGCGACCGCCAAGTTTATCGAACTTCTGCTGCGCCAGAACGGATGGAACAGCGTGGAAGACAAGGGGAATGGCGTGTTCGATGTCAGCTATTCGCTTTCCGGTAAATTGACGCACGATTTTATGTTCCCGGTGATTGAAGATGTCCCCTCCACGAACCCCTTCGTTCAAATCTTTCTGCGCAATGGAAATGTTGCGAGGATCAACGCTCCGGGTTTTTCCGCGCAGAACGATGACAATCCGCTTGGCGCGATGATGGGAGGCCTTGCTGGCATAGCCGGAATGGCCGCGATGGCGCCCGAGGGCTCTGGCCCCGAAGGGGGCATGCCCGATTTCCCCGCCATTGAGGGCACCTTCACAATTCGCACGAGCCAAGGGATGAATATCCGAGCGAACAACACAGATGAGGGCGCCGCATCGACCTCAACCGGCGAGGTTCTGACTTGGGAAATCAGCCCTCGAACAAAGGCTGCGCCGACCGCTCTGATCGAGATGGGGAGCTAGCTCCCGACGCAAAAGCGACGTCGCTATCGATCGAGAAAAATAAGGCCCCGTTGACCTCCAAGATCAACGGGGCCTCTTCTTATTCAACAGCGTCAGGCGCGACGCAATAAGCGCGCGTTTAGTTGACCGCGTCTTTTAGGCCTTTGCCGGCTTTGAACTTTGGCTGTGTTGATGCGGGGATGTTCATCGGCTCGCCCGTGCGCGGGTTGCGTCCCGTCGACGCTTTCCGCTTCGCCACCGAGAACGTCCCAAACCCGACCAAGCGAACCTCGTCTCCACCAGAGAGAGCCTTCGTAATTGCGTCAAAGACGCCTTCCACAGCGTTCGCCGTGTCCGTTTTCGAAAGTCCGCTGGTTTCAGCGACGGCGCTGATCAGATCATTTTTGTTCATCAAGTGTCCCCTATCTGTATGCCTGAATGTTCTTCGGTGAATCGCCTGCCCGAAAGCGCGTAAATTGAGACCTTTTTCGATAGTGTGTCAAAGACAAAACGCGCCCAAAATGGCGGTTTGCAGCCATTTTCGACCATTTGCGTTGAATTGAGCTTTTGCGCTCCAAAACGGGCCAACTTCTTGGCCATCGCGCTTAGTCTGGATCGCGAATGTCAGTGCGCGGTGGGCACGTCCGGCTTTGGCTGACCTCCGCTCGCCCCAGCGCCTGTCTGGCTTGCCAAATCATCAGCCTCGCTCCACTCGATAGGCGAAGGCATATCAACCAAAGCGCGCTCGAGCACCTGGTCGACATGACTGACTGGCACGATCTCAAGGCCTTCTTTCACGTTGTCGGGAATCTCAGCGAGATCCTTCACGTTTTCCTCGGGGATGAGGACAGTCTTGATCCCGCCGCGCAGAGCCGCCAGCAGCTTTTCCTTGAGTCCACCGATAGCGAGGACGCGACCCCGCAGAGTCACTTCGCCCGTCATGGCAATATCCGGACGCACCGCCACGCCCGACAAGGTCGAGACGATGGACGTCACCATGCCAATTCCGGCGCTCGGTCCGTCCTTAGGCACGGCACCCTCGGGCAAGTGGATGTGGACGTTTTTGCGATGGAAAAGGCTGGGCTTAATCCCATAAGCGGGCGCACGGGATTTCACGAAACTGAAGGCCGCAGCGACGCTTTCGGTCATCACTTCGCCTAGCTTGCCCGTGGTCTTGATCTCGCCCTTACCTGGGGTCGTAACGCTTTCGATAGTGAGCAATTCTCCACCCACGCTGGTCCAAGCAAGACCCGTGACGGTCCCGATCTGCGCTTCGTCTTCGGACATGCCGTGCTTGAATTTGCGGACCCCGGCGAACTCGCCAAGGTTCTCCGGCGTGATCGTTACCGAAGTCGCTTCCTTCTCCAGGATCTTGCGAAGACTCTTGCGCGCCAACCGCGCGATTTCGCGCTCCAGCGTGCGAACGCCCGCTTCTCGCGTGTAGTACCGAATGAGATCGCGCAGCCCTTTCTCGGTGAGCTCAAACTCGCCATCCTTCAGACCGTGATCGCGCACTTGCTTCGCAATCAGGTGACGCTTCGCAATCTCGACCTTCTCGTCCTCGGTGTAGCCCTCCAGACGGATGATCTCCATCCGGTCAAGCAGCGGTTGAGGCAAGTCGAGACTGTTCGCGGTGGTCACGAACATGATGTCCGACAGGTTTAGGTCCAGTTCGAGGTAGTGATCCTGAAACTTGTCGTTCTGTTCCGGGTCCAGCACTTCAAGCAGCGCCGAAGCCGGATCGCCGCGGAAGTCCTGCCCAAGCTTGTCGATCTCGTCGAGCAGGAAGAGCGGATTGCTTGTTCCCGCCTTCTTGAGATTGTTTACGATCTTGCCCGGCATCGACCCGATATAGGTCCGGCGGTGGCCGCGTATCTCGGCTTCGTCGCGCACGCCGCCCAGCGATTGGCGAACGAATTCACGACCGGTCGCTTTGGCGATGGATTTGCCCAGCGAGGTCTTGCCAACGCCCGGAGGGCCCACCAAGCACAGGATCGGGCCTTTCAGCTTATTGGTGCGGGCTTGCACAGCCAGATACTCGATGATCCGGTCTTTGACCTTCTCAAGCCCGTAGTGATCGGCGTCGAGAATCTCTTGCGCTTTGGCGATGTCTTTCTTGACGCGGCTCTTTTTGCCCCAAGGCAGGCCCAGCAACACGTCAAGATAATTGCGCACTACCGTGGCTTCGGCGCTCATGGGCTGCATGCCTTTAAGCTTCTTCAGCTCTTGGTTGGCCTTCTCTTTGGCGTCTTTAGAAAGCTTGGTCTTTTCGATCTTTTCGGTGAGCTCGGCGATCTCGTCGATGTCGCCATCGTCACCGCCGCCAAGCTCGCTCTGGATCGCCTTCAGCTGCTCGTTGAGATAATACTCGCGCTGGGTTTTCTCCATTTGGCGCTTCACGCGGCCGCGGATTTTCCGCTCGACCTGCAGCACAGACAGTTCGCCCTCCATGAAGGCCATCACCAGTTCGAGGCGCTTTAGCGGGTTCGTTTCGGTCAAAAGCGATTGCTTGTCCGACACCTTGGCGCTCAGCGCGGCTGCGATCGTATCCGCCAACTCACCGGCATCATCGACCTCCGAAAGATCGACGCTGCTGTTGTTGTCATCGCCCATCTTCTTGTTTAGCTTGGCGTATTCGCCGAACTGGTCGACCACCTGTCGCATCAGCGCGGTGACTTCGCTGCCTCCGACCGTTTCGGGCTCTAGATGCTCGACTTCGGCTAACACGTAATCGGCCTCTGCCTTGAAACCGACAAGCTTCGCGCGCTGCGTGCCCTCGACCAGCACCCGAACGGTGCCATCGGGAAGCTTCAGGAGCTGAAGAACCTGCGCAACAACACCGGTGTCATAAAGGTCATCGCCCTCTGGATCGTCCGTGCCGGGGTCAAGCTGGGCGAGGAGAAAGATGTCCTTAGACGCGTCCATGGCCGCTTCAAGCGCCGCCACCGATTTCTCACGACCAACAAAAAGCGGCACGACCATGCCGGGAAAAACGACAATATCGCGCAGAGGAAGGAGGGGGAATTGTTCAGTCATTTATGTATCCATGGCCGCCGTGTGGGCGCGCCTTTAGATGAAATATGGGTAGGCTCACCCAAGGCCGCAATGGCGGGCGTCAGGAAGCTGTGGATGCAGCCAGAGGTTGGCCTTAAAGCAATCTTAGCGAGACACCAGTAATGTGGGACCATGAAGACAACGCTTCACCTCGCGGCGATCTCCATCTTATCCCTTTATCTCGTCTTTCTTCCAGAACCTTCAATGGCTTGCGAGGCGATTGATCCTTGCTCCAAATCCGAAACAAGCTCCTGGATGAAATGGGTTGTAGCTGGGGCGATCGCCCTATTCTTCGCGGTAAAAACCGCCTTCGAGTGGTGGACTCGTATCCCACTGGTGGACGAGCCAGCCATAGACGACCCGCGTTTGTTGCATGCCCAGCAAAAGGCACGAGCAACTATTGACGAATTCTGGAAACACTTCAACGATCCAACTGATCATGAAGATGCGTTCGCACTTAAAGTCGTACTCGAAACTGAGCACGGCGGCAAAATTGTTTGGCTCCACGAGATTTCAGAACGCGAAGGGCAACTCTTTGGGCGCTTCGTTGACGAAGACGCCGCACCAGAGCTCGTTTATGGGCAAATGATACGGTTCAACGAAGAACAGATTTGCGACTGGGCATTTATGCGCGACGATAGAGTGATCGGCAATTTTTCAATCGCGATCATGATGTCAGAGCTAAACGACCGTCATCAAAAAATGGCGCTGAGAGACTACGGTTGGGGAGATAACGATCTCAAATGCCGGTTGAGCTAACTCAGCAGACGATTCCTCACCCCATACCGGGAAGATTAAAACCCGGCGGCAAGCCCATAGACCCCTGCATTTCTTTCATTTGCTCCGCCGACACCCGATCCGCCTTGTCTCGCGCGTCGTTGAACGCAGCGGTGACGAGATCTTCAACGATGCCCTTTTCGTCAGGCTGCATCAGGCTGTCATCGATAGACACGCCGAGAATGCGGCCTTTGGCTGACGCGCGCACCTTTACAAGGCCTCCGCCCGCCTGCCCTTCAACCTCGATGGAATCGAGTTTGACCTGCATGTCGTTCATCTGGTTCTGAATGGTTTCCGCCGCTTGCTGCGCCGCCGCCATCATCTCTTCCATGCTCTTCATCGGCGTGGTGTTCCTTCGTTTAGTTCCATGGGGCACCTGAAGCCGAACGCGGCTCGGGAGCGCCCTCAACTTCAGATGGGGTCTCTATCAGTTCCGCGCCAGGAAAAGCGTCAAACGCGGCTTTCACCAGCGGGTCGGACAAGGTTGCGTCGCGCTCGGCCTTGGCTTCGGCCTCGGCCCGCTCACGCAAGCTTGGCTGGGCGTCACCCTGCCCTTTTTCCACCTGCCAACGCTTCCCCGTCAGTTTGAGCAGAACTTCCTTCACTTCCGGGCCCGGATCATCGGGAAAACTGTCCGCCTGTTCAAAGATCAAGCGTTCTGGACCAAGATCGATCACGCGCATACGCGACCGCATCATTTCAGCCACGTGCATGTGGCCCGAACCATCAACCTC
>JBCCKJ010000076.1:0-9502 GCA_039027455.1 Pseudomonadota bacterium
TCTGGCGTGCGTTGTGTTGCAGCGGCAGCGGTGTTGTATGGCCTATCTGTCGGGGTGACTGTTTCTCTGCAAGCGCAGGTTCCGGATCCTAAACTCGGGCCGCCGATCGAAGACATCTGGAAACCGGCAGCGACTCCCAAGGGCGGGGTATCTTGGAAGACCCTAGAAGCGACTGGAGAAACGACCCGACTCAATGAGCAAGGTTACATTCTCTCAAAGCCCCTCTTTACACCCGAGGTTAAAAAACTTGCGGGCAAGCGCATCAAAGTCGCTGGATGGATGATGCCATTCGAGACCGCTTCGACCCAAACGAGATTCGTCTTGCTGGGCTATCCGCCGGGCTGCCCGTTTCACTTTCACGCAGCTCCAAACCAGTTCATCGAGGTTATGGCTGACACGCCATTTAAGACCGATGAGACCAGTGTGCATATCGTCAGCGGCGTCCTTGAACTGACGGGATACGACGAAAGCGGCATCTTCTACCGCCTCAAGGCCTCAAAGCCAGCCTAAGCGGCCGATGGCGGTCGTAGAATTAAGCTTGACCTAGCTCCATTGGTCGTCTCACTGCCTCATTTTGCCTGTCGCACATAAAGGTGCAGCGTCACTGCGCCTGAAACATGAAAGCCCGAAAATGACTATAACCCGTTTGGCATCGTTCAGCCTACTGGTTGGCGCGGCTCTGGCTGCGCCCCTTTCCGCTAAGGAAGGCATGTACACGCCGGATCAGCTTCAGGAGATCAGCGGCCAATTGGAAGAGGCGGGCCTTGAATTGGACCCGGCGTCGCTTTCGGACCTGACAAGCTTCCCCATGGGCGCAGTCGTCTCGCTGGGCGGGTGCTCAGCAAGCTTTGTTTCTCCCGAAGGACTGGTGGTTACCAATCACCATTGCGCGCGCGGCTCCGTGCAGTTCAATTCGACAGCTGAGAACAACTATCTTGAAAACGGATTTCTCGCTGCGACCAAGGGCGACGAGCTTCCTGCAGCGCCAGGGTCGCGCGTTTACGTCACCACCGAAGTGACTGACGTCACGGAGGCAATGCGCGAAGGCACCGAGGGTATGGAGCCCCTAGCTCGCTACGAGCTTGTGCAACAACGTCGCAAAGACATCATCGCAGGTTGCGAAGAGACGGCGGGTTATCGCTGTCAGGTTTCCGGCTTTTATGGCGGTGCGCAGTACAAACTGATCAAACGCCTCGAAGTGCGCGATGTGCGTTTGGTCTACGCGCCGGCCGACAGCATCGGCAAGTATGGCGGCGACATCGATAACTGGCAGTGGCCCCGGCATACCGGTGATTTTGCCTTCTATCGCGCTTACGTGGCACCCGATGGTTCCGCAGCGGAGTTCAGCGAGGAAAACGTTCCTTACGCGCCGGAGCATCACCTCAAAGTCAGCGCCAAAGGCGTGGCTGACGGCGATTTTGTCATGGTTGCTGGATACCCCGGCTCCACAAGCCGCTACACGCTACTGGCCGAGGTGGAGAACACCTTTGAATGGAACTACCCGACCTTCCAGAAACTGATTGAGGACTGGATCGCCACGATCGAAACAGCCGCGCCGGAAGGTTCGGACGCACGCGTGAAGTATGAGAGCCTGCTAGCGGGCCTCAACAACTATGAAAAAAACCTGCGCGGACAGATGGAAGGCGCGCGCCGAGTTGGGCTAGTCGATCGTCGCCGCACGCGCGAAGCCGCCTTGGCGCAATGGATCGCCGCCGACGCATCCCGTGCCGATTACGCCACCGCGATTGCCGCTCTGGCCGAACTTTCGGAAGAAAGCGCGCAAGCTTCGCGGACGAATTTTTGGTATGGCAATGTCGGTCGCGCGTCGCTCTTTAGTGTGGCTCGGCGGTTGTATCGCTTGTCCAAGGAGAACGAGAAGCCGAACGCTGAGCGTGAGAGTGGCTACCAAGAACGCGATATGACGTTCTTCAAACAGAGCATGCAAGCGATTGACCGCCGGTACGATGCGGGCGTTGATAAAGCGGTGTGGGAACTGTTTTTGACAGGCTATCTCGCACAGCCAATGGAAGAGCGCGTGCCAAAGCTGGACGAAGCGATGGGCTTCACGGCGCAGACGACACCCGATGATCTGCCAGAGCTGCTTGAGGCGTTTTACGAGAACACGGCTCTGGGTGATGTCGAAACGCGCTTAGCTCTGATGGAGGCCTCGCCTGAAGAATTCGAAGCTAGCGAAGACCCGTTTATCAAGCTCGCCGTAGCGATGTACGATTACGGCTTTGATCTGGAAACTCAGAGCAAAACGCGGGCAGGGCGCGCTTTGGCTTTGCGTCCGGATTATATGGAAGCGATCACCGCTTGGCAGAAAGAGCAAGGCGTGCTGGCTTATCCCGATGCCAACAGCACTTTGCGCGTGACGTTTGGCAACGTGTTGGGCGGCTCTCCTGCTGACGGACTGGTCTACACGCCGTTCACCACGCTCGAAGGCATATCGGCCAAAGACACCGGCGAAGACCCCTTCAACGCGCCCAAGCGGCAGCTCGAACTGATCGAGGCAAAAGACTATGGCGAGTATAAGTTCGATGCGGTGAAGTCTGTCCCGGTGAACTATCTCTCGGATCTTGACGTGACGGGCGGCAACAGCGGCTCAGCCACGCTCAACGCAAAGGGCGAACTCGTGGGTCTTTTGTTCGATGGAACCTATGAGAGCATCAATTCCGATTGGGACTTTGACCCCCGCACAACCCGTTCGATCCATGTCGACACTCGCTACATGCTATGGGTTATGGAAAAAGTCGACGGCGCCTCGGCTCTAATCGAAGAGATGGACGTTGTGATCGACTGAAGGCGTTTTTCGACCTTCTGGCCCCTAGATAAAACCAAGGAATATCCTTTGAGACTGATTGTATTTGCGCTCACCTTTCTCCTGGCCGTGCCCACTTACGCGCAGGGTATCCAGCAAACGAAAGGGGACTTTGAAGACAAATTCCGCCAGCTCGATGAGGTTCTGCCCGATCCCAATGTGTATCGCAACGCGTCCGGCGCGCCCGGGCACCAATACTGGCAACAGCAAGCGGACTACCGGATTGTTGCCAACCTCGATGAAGACAATCGTCGGCTAACGGCCAGAGCCACGATCACCTACAAGAACAATTCGCCGGATACACTGCCGTGGATCTGGCTCCAGCTTGGCCAGAACATCTTCAAGAAAGATTCGATGGCCGAGCTCACGCAAACGTTCGGCGGTCCGGGGCGTCGTGGACCGGCGGTGAACGCCGCAAGCGGCGGGGCACCGGCGCGCCTCTCGATGGAAGAACTCCGGCGCCAGCAGGCGATGGAGAACGACCCATTTGGTTACGATATCACGCGGGTCTCGCTGAGCAACGGGCGCGAACTGTCGCATACGATTGTTGGCACTTTGATGCGCATCGATCTGGCCACACCGTTGCGCTCCGGCCAAAGTGTGAGCTTCAACATCGATTGGGCCTTCAACATCGTTGAAGAGAATGTGATCTTCGCGCGTTCCGGGTACGAGCATTTCCCGGACGATGCGCGAGAGGGTGGCAATGATATCTTCTTGTTTGCCCAGTGGTTTCCGCGTCTCGTTGCCTATTCGGACTACGAAGGCTGGCATAACAAAGAGTTCCTTGGCCGCGGCGAATTCACTCTGGAATTCGGCAATTACGATGTCACGATGACCGTGCCGAACGACCACATCGTTTCGTCGACCGGTGTTTTGAGCAACCCCTCTGCTGTGTTGACCGCCACTCAGCGCCAACGTTTGGCGCAGGCTCGCAACGCCGATGCGCCGGTCTTTGTCGTGACGCCTCAAGAAGCGCTTGCCAACGAGAGCAGCAATCCGACAGGCACCAAGACTTGGCGTTATACCGCGCAGAATGTGCGGGACTTTGCCTGGGCGACGAGCCGCAAATTCGCGTGGGATGCGCAAGGGCACAAGCAGCCGGGTGCCAAGAACGAAACCGTTATGGCCATGTCCTTCTATCCCAAAGAAGGCGGCGAGCTGTGGAGCAAGTACTCCACCGCGGCCGTGGTCCATACGATGAAGGTCTATTCGCGCTTCAGCTTTGATTATCCTTATCCCACCGCGCAGTCGGTCAATGGGCCGGTCGGCGGGATGGAATACCCGATGATCACCTTCAACGGCCCGCGCACCAATCTGAACGACGATGGATCACGCACCTATTCGCTTAGCGAGAAAGTGTTCTTGGTGGGTGTCGTCATTCACGAAGTGGGCCACATCTACTTCCCCATGACGGTCAATTCGGATGAGCGCCAATGGACGTGGATGGACGAAGGCATCAACTCGTTCCTTGACAGTGTGGCCGGGTACGAATGGGATCCGGACATGCCGTTCACCCGAAGCCTGCCGCGTGATTTGATCCCTTACATGACCTCGACCAATCAGGTCCCGATCATGACACAGTCAGACAGCGTCCTGAACCTTGGGCCTAACGCCTATGGCAAGCCATCAGCCGCCTATCATATCCTGCGCGATACGATCATCGGTCGCGAACGTTTCGACTTTGCGATGCGCGAATACGCGCGCCGCTGGAAGTTCAAGCGCCCGACGCCGGCTGATTTCTTCCGCACGATCGAAGAGGCCTCGGGCACCGACCTCGATTGGTTCTGGCGCGGATGGTTTTACACCACCGACCACGTCGATATTTCGCTCGACACGATCCACAAGCTGCGTCTCGACACTGAAAATCCAGACATTGATCTGGCCCGCCAGCGCGAGACCCTTGCAAGCGAACCGGAAAAAGTCGGCGTTCGCCAGAACCGCCAGCAAGGCCTTCCGATTTGGGTCCTTGAGAACCCTGGCGTGACCGATTTCTATGACGCGAATGATCAGTTCACTGTCACACCTAAGGATACGAAAGACTACGAGAGCTTCCTGGAAGGATTGAACGACTGGGAGCGTAAGGTTTTCGACCGCGCTGTGGAGGAGGATAAGAACTATTACGTTCTCAATTTCTCCAACAAAGGCGGCCTTGTCATGCCGATCATTCTTGGTCTGACCTTTGCCGATGGCACGACGGAACGGATGTATATCCCGGCGGAAATCTGGCGCCGCAACTCCCGCAATGTCAGCAAGCTGCTTGTGTTCGATAAAGGTAAGGAACTGACGGCTGTCGAGGTCGACCCGAACTGGGAAACAGCCGACGCAGATATTTCGAACAACCATTATCCGCGCAAAATCATTGATAGCCGTGTCGAGGCGTTCAAGCGTTCGGCTCCAACGTCACGCACGGGTCGTGATTTGATGGCGGAAGTGTTGGTTGTTGAGGAAGAGGAGAAGGAGGGCTCTGAATGATCAGAACCCTCGCGTATTTCTTTGCCCTACTGGCGGTGGCTTTTTCAGGAACTGCTACCGCCCATCAGCAAAAGATAACGCTGTCTTCGCTCGCGCATAACCAGCGCACGGGTCTCCTTGAAGTTGTGCATCGTGTCCCCCTTCACGACGCAGAACACGCGCTGGAAGCGCAAGGCGTACGCGCTCCGGACATCGTGAATGACCTTGAAAGTCGTCGCGCGGTCGCACGCTACATCGCGGCGCGCTTTTCCGTTTCGCACGACGGCACACCGATGACGTTGACCTTGCTGGGCACTGAGATCGAAGGCGGGCGCTTGATTGTTTATCAAGAGGCGCCTTCCCCCGGTGTGGGCGCGGTTCTTTCTATCCGCTCGCAAATCCTCACAGACGTATGGGTCAAGCAAGAAAACCGGGTCAATCTGGGTGTAGGGACCGAGGTTGAGACGCTTATCTTCACGTCAGGCGATGGAGCCCAAGAAGCGATCCTGCCCTAAGCGCAACTGAGCATAAAATCGCGTCGGTGGCATGTTTGGCTGGCTTTGGCGGACAGGGTGGGATTCGAACCCACGAAGGGCTTGCACCCTTGCCGGTTTTCAAGACCGGTGCATTCAACCGCTCTGCCACCTGTCCGCGCCCGAACCCGTTAGCGAGGCAATTGACCGCACTCAACCCCGCGTGTGATCCACCGGCCTTGGCCGCCTCATCAAAATGTGAGAGTCTTTGCAAATGAACCGTTTTCTTCAGATCTCACTCGGCTTCGTTTGCGCGCTTGTCTTGAGCGCTTTGCCTCCATCGGATGCGACGGCGCAATCAACACCGCGCGCTCGCGATGGCATCGCCTTTGACGCGTATCTTGAGCTTTTGAAGGCGCGTGCGCGAGCGGAAGGGGTCAATGAAACTACACTGAATCGCATGACGGAGGGGCTGACGCCCAACGCGCGTGTCATTCGCTTGGACCAAGGGCAACCGGGCAAACCGACGAAGCGCGGCTATCCGGATCTCGCGCCTTACATCGCAACGCACGTTAACTCAGCGCGTATCTCGGGCGGGCAGCGCGTTTACCGGGACAATCGATCCATCCTGCTCAAGACCGAACGCGAAACGGGTGTGCCCGCTTCAATCCTTGTCGCCATCTTCGGCCACGAGACAAGTTATGGCCGGATAAAGGGAGGGTTTGACCTGTCGCGCTCATTAGCCACGCTGGCGTGGGAGGGCCGACGGCGTGAGCTTTTCGCTGGAGAATGGGTCGCGCTCATGCAGGTGGCCGAACGTGGTTTTACGCGAAAGCAGCTAGTGGGCAGTTACGCGGGCGCTTTTGGCAATCCGCAGTTTCTTCCTTCTGTCTATCTGCGCCTCGCCACCGATGGCGATGGAGACGGGCGTGCCAACATCTTTTCCAACCGATCGGACACTTTTGCATCCATAGCAGCCTACTTTAGGGACGCGGGCTGGCGCTCGGGCCAACCCTGGGGTGTTCGTGCAAGCCTGCCAACGGGTTTTGATGTGGACGCGTACAAAACCAAACTCACCGCGCCTGTGTGTCCAAGGGTGCACGAGAGGCATAGCCAATGGAAAACGGTGCGGGAATGGCGTGATCTCGGCGTTGAACCTCGCACGGTGCTTCCAGATGAAACGCTGGTATCGTTGTTCCAGCCTGATGGGCCGCAAACGCCGGCTTGGCTTCTCACAGGCAATTACAGGGTCATTCTGGAGTACAATTGTTCCAACTATTACGCGATGAGTGTGGGTCTTCTGGCCGACGAAATCGTGAACTGACGCGCCACTCCGCCTCGCGTATCCGCCGCAAAGGGCCTATGCGGTCTTTGATGCGAAATCCGATCCGGAAGCTTTCTGGCGTGGCGGCCATAACTTGCGCTCTTTTAGGGGCGTCGGCGGCGTTTCCCCAGACTCCAAAAGAGGCGCGGGACGTAGTCGAACCGGACATCCCTATTGCGCTCTTGATTGACGCGACCAACGGGCAGATCTTGTTTGAACGCAACGCTTCTAGGCGATTTGTCCCCGCGTCCATTACGAAGGCCATGACGCTCTACACGGCGTTTGAATTGCTCGATACTGGCCAGCTCAACCTTCAGAAATCGCTAACCGTCGATCCAGATGTTTGGAAGCAGTGGGGAGGGAAGGGCTCCACTATGTTCCTCAACGCGAACGAGCGTGTTGCGCTACCCGATATCTTGACCGGCATCGCGACCGTTTCCGCAAACGATGGTTCGGCGGTTTTGGCGCAGCAAGCCTCCGGCTCTATCTCGGCCTGGACCGCCATGATGAACGCGAACGCTCGAGAAATGGGCATGACACAAAGCCATTTTGGAACGCCGAATGGATGGCCGGACGAAGGGTATACCTTCACGAATGCGCGCGATCTCGCGACGCTTGGTGCAGCCATCTTTCGCGACCATCCGCAAAAGGCCGCGCGTTTCATCGGCCGACCGAATTTTCGGTACCAAAACATAACTCAAATCAACCACGATCCGATCATTGGGCAGGTCGAAGGGGCTGACGGCATTAAAACCGGCTACACAAGCGAGGCGGGATTTGGGTTTCTGGGCACCGCCAAAAGGGGTGGCAAACGCCTTGTTATGATCATCGCGGGTGCCAACCGAAGCGGTGAGCGCAACCGAGCGGCGCGTGATCTTATTGAATGGGGATTCTCGGCGTTCGACCACAGGGTTCTGTTTGCGCAGGGCCAAACGGTTGGGGAGGCTCGGGTGCAGAGCGGTTCTTCGCGCTCGCTCCCGCTTGTTGTGCGCGACGATACCGGACTTAGCGTGCCCAAAGGAAAAGGGCGCGGCCTTGTAATGAGCATCGAATATGACGGTCCGCTGCGCGCACCAATTGCTGAAGGCGAAGAAGTGGCGCGCCTGCGCCTGTCGGCGCCTGGCGTCCAGCCAGCGAGTGTGCCTCTTTACGCCGGTAGAACAATAACAGAGGCCGGGTTCTTCGACCGGATCATCAACGCAATTTCAGGCTGGCTGACGTGAGCAAGCCAAAGGCCAAAGGCCGCTTCATTGCGTTTGAAGGCGGTGAAGGCGCAGGGAAATCCACCCAGGCGCGCATGCTGGCGCGGGCGCTTCAGAGCCGTGGCCTTGAAGTTGATGTAACCCGCGAACCGGGAGGAACTCCGGGAGCCGAAGCGATCCGTCGCCTCCTTCTCAACCCTCCTGAGGGCACAGCGTGGGGCCCGAACGCAGAAGCCTTGCTTTTTGCCGCCGCGCGTTCGGATCATGTCGCGCAGCGTATCCGACCGGCGCTGGACAAGGGAGTATGGGTCGTGTGCGACCGTTTTGTGGACTCCAGTCGCGCCTATCAGGGCGGGGCAGGGGGATTGGGCGATGAAGCCATTACCTCGCTGCACGCTTTCGGAAGCGCCGCGCTTCGGCCCGATCTGACGATCCTCCTTACCGTCGATGAATTCGCGACAGCGCGTCGGTTGCGCGAGCGAGATGGAGGCGAAACCGACGCGATTGGCGGTCGGAGCCCCGTCTATCACGCCAGTGTTGCCTCCGCGTTCCGCGCTTTGGCTAATGCCGATCCCGACGGATTTGCGGTGATCGACGGCGAGGGCGCACCTGCAGACGTGCACCACCGTGTACTGGAAGCGATTGATAGCCGATTGAGGGATCACGCTGAATGACCGGTTGGCCCAATCATGTCGCGCCGTGGCGGGAATGGCGACGGGCGATACAAAGCGCTCGCATGCACCACGCGTGGATCCTGGCGGGAAAAAACGGCCTCGGAAAACTCGAGTTCGCACGCGCTGCGGCTCGCGAGCTGGTGAATGAAGACTGTGTTCCTCAGCCTACGGATCATCCGGACATAATTGAAGTCACGTTTGGTCCCAAAGACGAGAAAGAAGAGCGCAAGCGTGAAAACGGAAAGCCTTATGAGGTTTCCAAAGTCATCCGCGTGCGCGAAATCAGAGCCATTCAGAAACGCCTGACAACGCGACCTACGTTGGGCAACCGGCGCGTGATCATCATTCAGCCGGCGGATGAAATGAACACAGAGGCCGCCAATGCGCTGCTCAAGAGCCTTGAAGAGCCACCAAAGGGCACGTTTTTCATTCTTGTGGCGCACAGACCGTCACGACTTCTGCCAACAATCCGTTCGCGGTGCCGGGTGGTGCGTTTCGCCACTCTGACCGAAGACGAGCTGTCCACGATGCTAGCCGATGAAGGGCACGCAGCCGAA
>JBCCKJ010000077.1:0-9319 GCA_039027455.1 Pseudomonadota bacterium
AGGCAAGCATTTTGCTCCCTCTCTCGTCATGTGGGGCGACCCGCATGGTCATGAGATCGATATTGACGCTTTGGAGCACCTCAGCGGCCCTGATGATGGGGAACAGGCCGATAAGTAGGCCTATTTCAATGAGCAAACGTCGCAGGACTGATTTCGTCCCACCGTCTTAAATCAGGAGCCAATTCCTCAAGCCGCCTCAACGTCCTCGACAAACTCGGGATAGAACGCGGGCGCGCGGTTGGACCAGCCGGGCGCGGTTGCGGCGGCTTCGCTTAGGCTTTGCAGCAGCACTTTGCGCTGGGCCGGGCGAATCGACGGCAGCGCCGCGGCGGCGCAGAAAACCGACGGGAGATAGGGCCGCGCTTCGGGGCCGAGCAGGCGCTCATAAAGAAAGCGGAACGCGGAGAAGCTTTCGAGTTTCTCCTGCTGCAAATCGAACGCCGCCAGACGCAGCAACTGGCTCAAAAAGCGTTCCACTGCGGTGATCGTCTCATGCTTGGGCTGCGCCGCCCGGACGGTTTTGAGATCCTGATAGACCACATATTGGCGCCGAACCGATACGCCAATCAGTCGACAGCTTGGCCCTGAAAGATGTCGGCACGGGCAAGTTCGACGGCCTTGGCCAACGCGTCTTTCGCGACGATGGGCACATCGGGTTGGACCCCGACATTCTGCCAGTTCGAACCGGTGACCGGGTTGATGGATCGGCCTTCGGGTAGATCCAGCGCGAAATGCTCGTGCACGCGGCGATACTCGAAAGGATGCGCGCCGCCACCAGTGACCTCTCCGACAATCGTCGCACGGCCCAAAGTCTGCAGGTTGTAGGCTAAGGCCTCAGCCGCCGAGAAGGTTGCGCGCGATGTCAGAATGTAGAGCGGTTTAGCGCCGCCAAACTTGCGCCCCGGCACCCAGGACGGCGAGGCGCTGGCGCGGTGTTCGTCTTTCGGCCGGTTGTAGGTGCCGGTGAGAGGTTGCTCCCCTTCATCAAGCAGATAGCCGGTGATCAGGTTGGCCGTCTCCGCGCCGCCGCCATTCTTGCGTAGGTCAATGATCAAGGCATCGCCCTGCGCAACGACCGTCATCGCGGCCGCAATAACATCAGCCGCCATGGACGGCGGAGGAAAGACGTGCAGCTCGAGCAGCATGATGTTGCCTTCCAGCCGCTCAATCTTTTCAACACCATGGTTGATATGCGCGCCGTACCAACGTTCCATTTCGGACGCGGAGAATGCGGTCTCGCCATCATTGGCGGCGATGGGTTTGGCGCTATAGCTCAATCCCAGATGGCCGTCTTTGGATTGGTCCCGCAGCCATTGGGTGACCACGCGCGCAAATTCTTCAGGGTCCGAGATATCGCTCCAGCTTTCAGACGCCGTGGGTAAGCGATTCGCCAAGTCGGCGCCCAATTCGGGATCGACGTAACGTGACTTCAGCAGCTGCGCGGAGCTTTCAATAATCTCTTCGCGATCAACGTCGCTGATAGCTTGCGCCATTATCGGCCCACCACTGAGGCCGGTGAAAGTTAGTCCGAAAACAAGCAAAAGCCATTTCACTCTAGTCTCCTTGACTTGTATTCGACAGCGCAATCCGCTCGGGAAAGCTAGTTCGCTCCAGGGCGGCAAGAGCTTCGTTCAGTATGGCGGAGAGGGGATGCGAAAGCTCGCCATCAAGCTGGGAAGCCGCGCGTCCTACCGCGTCCCAGATGGGCTCCAAATCTTGCGCAACCTTGAGCGCGTGCGGCGTGAGTTTAACGATGCGTTCACGTCGATCTTTGCCCGTCTCGTAAAACACGAGATCAAGCCGCGTCATTTCCGCCAGTGTTTGAGTGGCCGCGGGCTGGCTGGTCCGAAGATGATGGGCAATATCCGAGACCAAAGCGCCGTCCCGGTCCAGCAGGAGCTGAAACACAGGATAAAAGCGGGGTCGAAATTCGTGGCCCGCCTGCTTGTATAGCGCGGCCAGCTCACCATCCAGATGAGCGAGCAGCAAGCGCAACTGAGTGCCCAAGCCGGTTTCGGATCCCGCATACATATAAGCGCTTATATATATGCGGGTAGGGAACGCAAGCTCTCATTGCGGTCGGGCGCGCTGAGGTGCGCGCTTGGTCATAACCCTACGGATAAATCTGGCGTAGCACGGCGCGCGGAGCTTCAAGCCGCCTCAACGTCCTCGACAAACTCGGGATAGAAAGCCGGCGCGCGGTTCGACCAGCCGGGGGCAGTGGCGGCGGCTTCGCTTAGGCTTTGCAGCAGCACTTTGCGCTGGGCCGGGCGAATCGACGGCAGCGCGGCGGCGGCGCAGAAGACCGATGGGAGATAGGGCCGCGCTTCCGGGCCGAGCAAGCGCTCATAGAGGAAGCGGAATGCGGAGAAGCTCTCAAGCTTTTCTTGCTGCAAATCGAACGCCGCCAGCCGCAGCAATTGGCTCACAAAGCGTTCCACTGCGGTGATCGTCTGATGCTTGGGCTGTGCGGCGCGGGCAGACTTAAGATCCTGATAGACAACGTATTGGCGGCGGATTGAGGCGCTGTCATCCGCGCTGTGCCCCCACATCTTGAACGCGTCGCCGCGCGCCAGACCGATATCGAGGCTTCGTTTGATGTAGCGCTGCTCTTGCGCGGTGAAGCTCGCAAATTCGCGCATTTCGCCGATCGTCGCGATGGATGTGCTCGCCAGTGTCACGGTTGCTGTCTCCTGTTGCGGAGACGTGTGTGCGGCGAACATAGTTAAGATTGGGTAACCATAGCTGGCGGTTTGTACCGTTTGTCGCCGTTTCCTACTTCGAGGGGACGCGCCATAGTCACGCCGCTCTTTGACATCGCCAGCAACAGTTCCGCGTTCACCAGCAAGTGTCGCCTTCACCTTTGCAGTGAGCCTTAAATCATTGATTGATTGAGCCTTTGTAAGGCGTTTGCAAAAGTGACACGGTGTCGCTTTTGTCACCTTTAACCGACCGATCTGTTCGGGTTAGGTGGAGTAAAGGTGAACGCTCGCCCTAGATCAAGCCGGCCAGCGGACTGCTGGGATCGGCGTATTTGCGGCGGCCCATGCGCCCAGCCAAGTACGCTTCGCGCCCCGCTTCGACCGCCAGTTTCATTGCGCGCGCCATGCGGATGGGGTCTTTCGCTTCGGCAATCGCGGTGTTCATCAGAATGCCGTCGCAGCCCAGTTCCATGCCGACCGCCGCGTCGGACGCGGTGCCAACGCCCGCGTCGACGAGAACGGGCACTTTGGCCCCTTCGACGATCAGGCGGATGGTAACCTGGTTCTGGATGCCCAGCCCCGATCCAATCGGCGCGCCCAGCGGCATGATCGCGACCGCGCCCGCCTCTTCAAGCTGCTTGGCCGCGATGGGATCGTCGACGCAATACACCATGGGCTCAAAGCCTTCTTTGGCTAGCGTCTCGCACGCGGTCAGCGTTTCGCGCATGTCGGGATAGAGCGTGCGCGCTTCGCCAAGAACCTCGAGCTTAACAAGCGACCATCCCCCGGCCTCGCGCGCCAGCCGCAAGGTACGCACCGCGTCATCGGCTGTGAAGCAGCCGGCGGTGTTGGGCAGATAGGTTATCTTCTTGGGGTCGATGAAATCGGTGAGCATGGGCGCTTTGGGATCGGTCACGTTGACGCGCCGCACGGCCACGGTGACGATCTGCGCGCCTGCCGCTTCGACCGCCGCCGCGTTCTGCTCAAAATCGGCGTATTTACCGGTGCCGACGATCAATCGCGAGGTGAAGGTCTGGCCCGCCACGCTCCACGTGTCGCCTGTAGCCGGAGCGGCGTGATCGCCCCCGCCCACAAAGTGAACGATCTCCAGCGCATCACCATCAGCCAAAGCGGTGCTGGACAAGGTGGAGCGCGGGGCGATCTCGGCGTTGCGCTCCACCGCCACCTTTTCAAGAGCGAAGCCCAGTTCGCGAACAAGGTCAGCCACGGTGGCGGCGTCCGTACGGTGGGACTCGCCGTTAAGCGAAATGGTTTTGATCATGTGGGTGGAAATAGACCGTTGGCTCAAAGGCGCAACTGGCAGTTTCGCGGGCGCCGTCTATCGAAGGCTGCGAAGGTTCATCAAATGGCCAGCCGAGACAATCACCACTCCGACAATAGTGAGCGCGGCTTCCTCCGCACCGTGCCCCACAAAAAGCGCGCTCGCCATGATCGCCAGACCCACGCTGGCCACCAGAACCGGGGCCAGACGGCGATGGTGCCAGGCGCCCCACCCGATGGCGATGGCCGCCACGATCACCGCGAGAAGCAGGCCAACTTCGTGAATTTCGTGCGCGAGAAGAAAGTGGCTGCCAATGCCGAGGCCAGAGACAATCAGCACCGTAGCCACGCAATGCAGCGCGCAAAGCCCCGCCAAACCGATCCCAAAATGATCGAGAAAACGACGAAAACGGGAGGGTTTGGGAGCGGATGCGGGCGCGGTGTCAGTCATCGCGAGAGCCTCTATGATACATTGTTACATGGATCAAGGCCAAATACCCAACCCGATTTAAGCGCGCACTATTTGCGCCTAGCGCACGGTCGTTTGACACAAATCATCTTGCGCTCTGAACCGCATCGCCACATTTAGCCAAGTCATGGCCACGACCGCCGCCCCGCCCGTTGAAAGAAACAACCCGCAGTCTGCCGCGCAGACGCGCGCGAGGCCGCTTGCTCTGGCTTGGTGGCTGGAAATCACCGCGGCCTTTGTCGTGCTGATCGTGTTGGTCGGCGGCATCACCCGGCTCACCGAAAGCGGCCTTTCCATCACCGAATGGAATGTGGCGACCGGCGTCCTTCCACCGCTCAGCGATGCGGCGTGGGAGGCGGAGTTTGCGAAATACCGGGCTTCTTCTGAATATATCAACGAGGCCGGTTTTCGAGGAATGGATCTGGCAGATTTCCAGTTCATTTATTTCTGGGAATGGTTCCACCGGCTCCTCGCGCGGATGGTCGGCTTGGTCTACGCATTGCCCCTCGTTTGGTTCTGGGTGCGCGGAGGGATACCGGCAGGCTTCAAGCCGCGCTTGGTTGGCCTTTTGGCGTTGGGTGGACTGCAAGGCCTTTTCGGGTGGCTAATGGTGAAATCGGGGCTCGAGCCCGGAATGACCGATGTCAGCCATTTCCGCCTGTCAGTGCATTTGCTCACAGCGCTGACGCTTCTGGCGGCGCTTGTATGGACGGCGCGGGATATGCAGCATCTCTCAAACAATTCGGAAGCAAAGCCCGCACCGATGACCCTGGCGAGTTTGATCGTGATCGCGGTTCTCTTCGTGCAGTTGCTGCTGGGTGCCTGGGTAGCTGGGCTTAACGCCGGCCAATCGGCCAACGACTGGCCGCTGATCAACGGCAGCGTCTTTCCCGATGTCGATTGGTCAAACGGCTTTTTCTGGGCGCTGACGCACGACAAGCTGCTGCTGCATTGGCTTCACCGCTGGTGGGCTTGGGTCGCGGTCGCGGCGCTTGTCTATTTGGCGCGCCGTGTTCGGGCATATGATCGCCCCGCCTCGATCGCGGTGCATTCCGCCTTCGGGACCATGGTGCTGCTGGGTATCGCTACCGTCATGAGCGGCGTGGAGCTTTGGCTGGCTGCGGCCCACCAGTTGGTCGGCGCTCTGACCGTGGTATGTACCGCTTGGGCCGCCCATTCGGACGGGATGGCGCGCCGCGAAGCGCGAGCCGCTTAGTCACGCCGTGACCGACACACAGGCCGCGCTGATATATTCGCCCATGCCGGATGCCGATGTCGCGCGCAGTGTGGCGGGCAAACTGCTCGATGAAAAGCTCATCGCCTGCGCCAATATACTTGGGCCCATGGAATCGATTTTCGTCTGGAATGGCAAGCTCGATCAAAGCTTCGAAGTTGGCGTGATCTTCAAAACAACTCAGAGCAAGGTGGATTTGGCCATTCAACGCCTAGGCGAATTGCATCCCTATGAAACTCCCGCCATTGTGGGAAGTGTGTGCAACGAGGCGCACCCAGACACACTGGAATGGCTTGCGCAGCAGGTTGGCGACAGTGGGGTGAACCGCGTAGAGAGTTGATAGGAACGCGGGATAGGGTCGGATGACGCGTCAGAGTCTTACACGTCGGCGAATCTTGGTTTGCTGGGCCATCGGCGTTCTCTCAACCTCGCCTCTGTCGGCCTTTCAGCCAAGCGTAGATGGACGCGTCGTATTTCCGACCGGGAAGATGCTTTTGACCCGTCGCCTTTCGCGCAGCTTGCGAGATGGCAAAGCGATCATTGTCACCCGCAGCTGGGCCATTGAATTTCAACCTGTGAGCCAAGGCGCCTCGATAAGTGGCGAACAGATCGCGGTGGATGTGGACGCACCACCGGCGCTGGCGCGTTTGAGCGAGATCGAGGCGGCGCGGTCAACCGGGATGTTCCCGATACTTCTCGCGCCCGATGGGACGTTGATGGCGGCTGGAGAAAACACGTCGCAGGACACAATCGACGACGCAATCGAAGCGGCTCAGGAGCTCTTTGAAGAAGGTGGCCTGTCAAAAGCGGAAACCGCACGGCAGGCGCAATACATGGCCCAATTGCAAAGGGCGAGCGCTTCCTTGCTCGACGAATTACCCATCGATCTCTTCTACCCTTCAACCGAACCTTATCGTGAAGTGCGCGAAGTTGACATACCCGATGGCGGCACTGGTGAGTTTGAGGTTACGTGGGTGGCGACACAACAGAAAGACACCGCTCTCCTGGCGAATGCCAAACGGGAAGTCATTACGCGCATTGGCCAAAGCGAGCGGCGCGCAAGCGAAGAGTGGACACTCCGTCCAATGCCGTAATAGGGCGGGAAATGGTACGCTCAAGAGAGCGTAAGGTATTATTTTACCTCCCTGCAAAGCCGTGGTTTTGCTTGACTTGCTGAGTGTTTGCCCACAAACGCTCGCCACTTCGCGGCGTGGTCTGAAAGCTCATGGCGCGATTCGACCGCGCGATCTGAAAAGCAGAGTAGCGTGGGCGAAACCCCAAATTCACCGCTTTAAGGACAAACCCATGAAAGCGCTCAGCACGCAGACCCGGTCGATCAAGCCGGCCGAGGTCGAAAAGGACTGGCACATTATCGATGCCGACGGACTTGTCGTCGGTCGCCTGGCGTCGATCATCGCTAACATTCTGCGCGGTAAGACCAAGCCGAGCTACACACCGCACGTCGATTGCGGCGATCACGTGATTGTGATCAACGTCGACAAGGTGAAATTCACCGGCAACAAGACTACCGACAAAGTCTATTACAAGCACACCGGGCACCCCGGCGGTATCAAGGAAACGACGCCTCAAAAGATTCTTGAAGGTCGTTTTCCCGAGCGCGTGCTTGAAAAAGCGGTTGAGCGGATGATCCCGCGCGGCCCGCTTGGCCGCCAACAGATGCGCGCCCTGCACCTCTACGCCGGAACCGAGCACCCGCACGACGGGCAGAAGCCCAAGGTGCTCGACGTCGCTTCGATGAATCGCAAGAACAAGGTGTCTGCATAATGGCTGACAACAACGAAACCGTGTCCGATCTCGCTGATCTGAAAGACATCGCTGGTGACGCTCCGGCAGCCGACGCTGCCGAGATTGCCCAGAATCCCGCCGCGCCGCTGCGCGAGCAAGAGCTCGACGCGCAGGGCCGCGCCTACGCCACCGGCCGTCGTAAAGACGCCACCGCCCGCGTTTGGGTGAAGCCCGGCACCGGTAAGGTCACGATCAATGGCCGTGATCAGGAAGTGTATTTTGCACGCCCCACACTGCGTCTTATCATCGATCAGCCGTTCTCGATCACCGATCGCCAAGGTCAGTACGATGTGGTTGCGACCGTCAAAGGCGGTGGCCTCTCGGGTCAGGCTGGCGCGGTCAAGCATGGCATCGCTCAGGCGCTGACAAAGTACGAACCAGAACTGCGCGCCACGGTGAAGGCCGCTGGCTTCCTCACCCGCGACAGCCGTGTGGTTGAGCGTAAGAAGTATGGCCGTGCAAAGGCACGCCGCAGCTTCCAGTTCTCGAAGCGCTAAGCCGCGGTTTCAAAACACGCTTACGAGAAAGGCGGCGCCCCCAAAGGGTTGCCGTCTTTTTCTATTCAGGTATGGCGCGGACCAGCTAACGCTGGAGCCAGATGAGGCCCCACGACAACCCGGTCCCGGCCGCAAAGATCGGCCACGACCAATAGAACTGAACTTGCGCCACATGCAGCGATTCAACAGCCAAAGGTCCAGCGCTTGTTCCTTGTGACCCAAGGATGAGCGCTACGGCCGCTGTAAGGACCGTTCCGAAACACGCCGCCTTTATCATTAGCAACCTCCGCGCGACAAAGGATCGCAAAGACCCTTTGTGCACGCGGCGGTGCATCCGGCTCCTGCGTCCGACCAAATCCAAATCAAGACCACCGGGTACCAAGCCAGCGGAAGCGCCCGGACTCACCGGATGCGAGCCGGAATATCCCTTCGAAATCCTTAAAAAGGGTCCGCTAAAATCGGTTAATGTGAAGGCTGGTGTTCTTACCCGACATTTCAGGAGTGCAGCGGTGGATCGCCGACGATGCGGGTTTCAACGCCGATCGAACTACTTGGTTTTGCACCTTTGGCGCACATCAGCACGTTATAGGACGGCGGCGCGCCATGCCGCAGCCGGGTGGACACCGTGCCCGCCCCAATGACCTGAACGCTCGCCTCTCCAGCGGCGCGATGCTCATTGAAAGGTGTATGAATATGGCCTGTCATGATCGCATCCACGCCAGCGAGAGCTAGTGACGCCAGAGCCTCATTCCCTCCGATCGTGTCGCTTGGACCACCGGGTTTGGGCCCGTGCAGCGGGTGATGGGCGGTGGCAATGATCCACCGGCCGCTTCCCTCCAGTGACGCGACCGCTTTCAGCGTCTTCTCAAGCGCTGATGGTGTGACAACCCCATCGGACCATGGCCAACGGGTCTGTGAGCGCACCGTCGTCTTGAGCGGGACAAGCACAAGATCCGCGGTCTCAAACGCGGGAACGCCCACCGCATCGCGCAAGGCGTTGTAGCGCCTGTAGGGCGCGGTGAAGCGCTCCCAAAGACTATAATAAGGCATATCGTGATTGCCTGGGTCCACCCAGACCGGCACGTCAAACTGTCCAAGCCAGTCTTGCGCGGCCTTGTACTGAGTGTGGGTCGCGCGCTGGGTCAAATCTCCGGTGACGACCAAGGCATCAGGTTCTTCGTCGAGGATCGCGCGTTCGACTTTCGCCAAGGCGCCGCGATCCTCGACCCCGAAGTGGACATCGCTAATATGGAAAAGCCGGGTCGCCACTGCTCAATTGCCTCAATAATCGCGCGCCTCGCGTGTCACACACGGCGACGAAGGATTAGCC
>JBCCKJ010000078.1:0-9247 GCA_039027455.1 Pseudomonadota bacterium
CGATCCTGCATGCCTTTCCAACCCTTGGACGGCTGCGCCTATCTTCGGTTGACGGCTTGGACATTGACGAAAAGCTCTTCGACCTCATTGCGAACGAGACGCGCGTCATGCCGCATTTGCATTTGTCGCTTCAGCATGGGCATGATTTGATACTCAAGCGGATGAAAAGGCGGCACCTTCGGGAGGACGCGGTTGATCTTGTCGCGCGGCTAAGATCAGCTCGACCCGAAATCGCGATAGGCGCCGACTTGATCGCTGGTTTCCCAACCGAAACGGAAGAGCATCACGCAGCCAACCTCTCGATCATCGAGGCGCTCGACATCGTTCACGGACACATATTTCCCTATTCGCCCCGCCCCGGCACGCCAGCCGCGCGCATGCCGCAATTGGATCGCGGTGTCATCAAAGCTCGCGCAGCGGATCTTCGCGGCGCTGTCGCAAAGCGTCGTTCGGCTTGGCTCGAAGGTTTTGTGAGTGAGACGGTCAGTGTGCTCGCCGAACGCGATGGCACAGGGTATTCGCCCTCTTACGCCCGCGTAGCGCTGCCCGATGGCACGCCCGCAGGCGAGATAGCCAATATTGAAATACGCAGAGTGGACGGAGGTCTCCTTCGGTGAGTGAAGGACAAACAAGCTGGAGCGACAGACTCCTAGGCGGCTTTCGCAAGACCTCGGAACGACTATCGGACAACCTCGCTGGACTGGCGGGCGGTGGCAAGTTGTCGGAAGCAGCGCTCGGCGACATAGAGGACGCTCTCATCGTTTCCGACCTTGGCCCCAAAGCCGCCGGACGCATTCGCGATCGGTTGGCTGAGAAACGCTTTGGCGATCAAATCACGCAGGACGAGCTCAAGGCAGCGGTGGCGGAAGAGATAGCTGAGATTCTCCGCCCTGTAGCCAAGCCGCTTGAGATAACCGCCTTCCCTCGACCGCAAGTTATCTTGGTCATCGGGGTCAACGGATCCGGCAAAACCACAACGATCGCCAAGCTCGCGCATCTCTTCACCGAAGAAGATTACGGCGTTCTTTTGGCCGCGGGGGATACGTTTCGCGCAGCCGCCATCGGTCAATTGGCGACGTGGGCGGGCCGAGCGGGTGTCGATATCGTGCGCGGGCCCGAAGGCGGCGATCCGGCGAGCATCGTGTTCGACGCGGTGAAACAGGCCACCGACACCGGGATTGACGCTTTGGTCGTCGACACCGCCGGGCGATTGCAGAACAAGCGTGAGTTGATGGACGAACTGGCGAAAATCCGCCGTGTTTTGGGGCGGCTCAATGAAAGCGCGCCGCATGACGTGGTGCTGGTGCTCGACGCAACGAACGGACAGAACGCACTTTCCCAGATCGATGTGTTTCAGGAAGTGGCGGGCGTCACTGGCCTCATCATGACCAAGCTGGATGGAACCGCGCGCGGAGGTGTGCTTGTAGCCGCCGCCGAGCAATACGGTTTGCCCATCCATGCGATTGGAGTGGGAGAGAAGATGGAAGACTTACGGCCTTTCGATCCTGATCTTGTCGCGCGCGTCATCGCTGGAGTGGCGTGACTTGACGGAAACCGAACCCGCCAAAAACAGGAAGCCCGGTAGCGGGTGGCTGAATCTGCTGATCGATTATGGGCCGCTGCTCGTTTTTCTCGTCGTATATCGTCAGGCGTCACCCGAAGACTCCACCGCCGACAGCGAAATTCGAGCCATCTTGTACGGCACCGGCGCCTTTATGGCGGCCGCTGTGGTCGCGTTGATCGCCAGTCGCACGCTGCTTGGCAAAATCTCGCCTATGCTCTGGTTTTCAACCGTGCTTATCGTAGGCTTTGGCGCACTCACCATCGCATTCGGCGACCCGACCTTCGTGCAGTTAAAACCCACGATCATCTATTCGGTAATGGGAGCCGCGCTGTTTATCGGCTGGATTCGGGGCGTGGCCCTACTCAAGATTTTGTTAGAAGCCGCGTTCGACGGCCTTAGCGCCGAGGGTTGGCTCAAACTCTCGCGCAACTGGGCGGTCTTCTTCTTTTTCCTCGCCGGTCTCAACGAAGTCTTGCGCGCGCTTTACAATGAAGCGAACGGCACTTTCGAAACCTGGCTGTGGGCCAAATTTGCCGTGTTCATGCCGCTGACGTTCCTTTTCACCTTTGCGAATATCCCAATGCTCTTGAAGCATGGGCTCGATGTAGGCCAAGACGAGGAGTGACGGAGCCAAGGGGAGGGAAAGAAGTGCGCAATGGATCGATAGTCGGGAGGTCGTTGCTGGGCATCGCCGCTTTTGGACTGGCTCAGTTTGGATCGGTCCAAGCGCAACCTCGCATCACTGAACGGAACTCCGCCAAAGCGCCCGCGACCGCCTCTTATGATCCGACCACTTTGCCACTGCGCGAAAGGGCCGAGGTAATCGATCGAATTCTGGCCGAGCGGCTGGAAACTCTGATCCCACAAATCATGCGCGAAGAAGGCGTCGACATGTGGCTTTTGATGAGCCGCGAGTACTTCGAGGACCCTGTTACCGCTTCGATGCTCGATGCCAAAAGTATGAGCGCGCGCCGACGCACTATCCTGGTCTTCTATGATCCGGGCGAGGGAAAGACGATCGAGCGATTAACGGTCAGCCGTTACGGGCTCGCTGGACTGTTTGAACCATCTTGGGATCCAACTGAACAGCCCGACCAGTGGCAGGCTGTGGCGGACATCATTGCGCAGCGTGATCCAAAGCGCATCGCGATCAACGTCTCCGAAGCGACTCGTTTCGCAGACGGAATGACTAAAAGCCAGTACGACGCGATGATGGCCAAGCTCATATCCGCCTATCGCAAGCGCGTCGTCTCAGGTGAAACGCTGAGCACAAGGTGGCTCGAAACACGCATGGCGTCCGAACTCGCGCTTTATCCCGACATCGTGGCCACGGCGCATTCCTTGATTGCAACCGCGCTTTCCAACCAAGTTATCACGCCCGGCGTCACGACCTGCGCCGATGTGCAGTGGTGGTATCGCGAACGGCTCAAAGAACTGGGCCTGAAGCCATGGTTCCACCCAAGCTTTGGCGTGCAGCGCGAGGGGAAGGAAGGCATCCTTGATGGGGACACCGTAATCGAGCCCGGGGATCTAGTGTGGACGGACTTCGGCATCACCTATCTGCGCCTCAACACGGATACACAGCATCTGGCCTATGTCCTGAAGCCGGGCGAAACCGAGGTTCCGGCCGGACTTCAAGCAGGACTCGCTAACTCGAACCGCGTGCAGGATATTCTCGCGGAGAGTTTCGAAGTCGGACTTTCTGGAAACGAAGTTCTGGTAAAGGCGCGCGCGCAAGCGATCACCGAAGGCCTTGACCCTTCGATCTATACTCACCCGATTGGTCTTCATGGGCATGGCGCCGGGCCTTCTATCGGGTTCTGGGACAATCAAGAGCCCGATCCGCGTGGGGAAGACAAAGTACGCGCAAACACGGCATGGGCCATCGAGCTGACCAGCTACGCCAACGTACCAGAATGGGGCGGCCAACGCGTCGACTTCCGCACCGAGGAGGACGCTTTCTTTGATGGTGAGAACGTGCGTTATCTCGATGGGCGGCAGACGCAAATCACCGTGATTGGTGGAGAGTGAACTTGGTTGGCGGTCGCCTAAGCGATGGCAGCGCTGGGGATGTAGATTATGGCGAGATAGGCTCGAGCTACAGCAACTACCGCCAGCCCGATCCAACAGTAGAAGCGCAAATTCATCGTGCCTTAGGCCATGCTAAAACCGTTCTCAACGTGGGCGCGGGAGCAGGCTCCTACGAGCCAACCGACCGAGAGGTCACGGCCGTCGAGCCATCGGCCTCTATGCGCGCCCAGCGCCCTGCCCATTTGAGCGAAGCCATTGACGCGGTTGCCGAAGATCTGCCTTTCGAAAACGACAGCTTTGATGCGTCCATGGCCAGCGTGACCATCCATCAATGGTCGGACATCGGAAAAGGCCTCTCGGAAATGCGGCGTGTGACGCGCGGCCCGGTCGTGCTTTTGGTGTGCGATCCCGCGCGCATGCACGATTACTGGCTGAACGATTACATCCCTGAAGTGCGTGAAAACGAAGCGCGGCGGTTCCCTCCGCTGGAACGAATTACGAAGGCGCTTGGGAGAAAGGTCACAGTTGAACCGGTGCCGGTGCCGCTCGATTGCCGAGACGGCTTTAACGAGGCGTATTATGGTCGACCCGAAATGTTCCTCGACGAGAACGCAAGGTTGGCCTGTTCAAGCTGGAGCCTCGTGCCCAAGGCGGCCGTGGCGCGTTTTGTGAGCGCGCTATCCGCCGACCTTGAGAGCGGCGCGTGGGATGAGAAGTACGGCCATTGGCGCAAGGAGCCTTTCTTCGATGGTCCGCTGCGTCTGGTGATTGGCCGCTAAGCCTGACCCTCAGCTGCGCCCTCACCCCCTAATCGCAGATATGCGGTCATCGCTGCCTTTAAAAACGCCTCGGCGTCTTCATGACTAAATAGGATTCCCACATCATCGAGGTTGAGAAACAAGCGATCTCCATCACCCGCAAAGCCGGTGGTGCCAATGCTGATCGTGGCTTCGCCTTCGAGCTTGGCGAAGTCTTTGACAACGCGTTTGAAATCGACGGTGGTGGGCATTCTGATTTTCTCCCGTTGCAAACGCGTTGGCGTTCAAAGGTGTTTGACCATAAGCACCAGATCAGGCTGGGATTTCAAGTCAGAGAGGCCGTCTCCGCAGACCTCAAACCCCTGTTTCTCTAGAACTCGGCGAGACGCCATATTGTCGGTCTTATGCTCTGCATAAACGAGTTTGTGTCCGAGGCAGCGTAGCTGTTCGAGCAAAGCGGCAACTGCCTCCGTTGCGATACCTTGCTTCCATGCGCTCTTCGCAACCCAATAGCCAATTTTAAGCGCATCTTCGCTTCGGGTAACACCGCATCCGCCGACAAGGTGCTCACGCATCTCATCCCTCTGGAAAATGAGAAAGCGAGGCAGACCGTCGCCCTTCATACCGGCAATGAAGTTCTCGGCGTCAGCGAGGGAATACGGCCATGGAACATTCGAAAGTTGCCCCGCAACATTGCGATCACCGATCGCGGCCGCAAGATCAGGCGCGTCCTCGCTACGGCCCGGTCGCAAAAGCAAGCGGGGCGTCTCGACCTGCATTAGATTTCGACCTGACTGCCCAGTTCAACCACGCGGTTCGTGGGCAGTTTGAAGAAGTCCATCGCGCTCGCCGCGTTGCGCAGCATCCAGGCGAAGATCTTCTCGCGCCAGATTGGCATGCCTGGTTTGTCACTAGCCAACAGCGTTTGGCGCGAGAGGAAGAAGCTCGTGTGCATCATGTCGAAATGACCGCCGCAATAGAAGCCCATGCCTTCGAGGCCCTTGGGAACGTCGGTTTCTTCCATGAAGCCATAATGGAGCACCGCGCGGTAGAACCCGTCGCCCATGTCCTTGTATTCGCATCGCTCCGCAGGATCGACATAGGGCACGTCCTGAATATCAACGGTCAGGATCACGACGCGTTCGTGCAGCACTTTGTTATGCTTGATGTTGTGGAGCAGCGCGGACGGCACACCCGACGATTGGCTCGCCATAAAGATCGCGGTCCCGGGCACGCGGGTGGCAGAGTTCTTGGCGCTTTTGGCAAATATCTCCATCGGCAAAGCGTGTTCGCTCATACGCGCGCGCATAAGATTGCGACCGCGCGCCCAGGTGGTGAGCAGAAGGAACGCGATGAAGCCTATGAGCAGCGGGAACCAGCCGCCTTGAGGCACCTTGGTCAGGTTGGCGGCGAAGTAAGCGCCATCGACGATGAGGAACAGAACCACAACCGGCGCGGCGTACCACCACTTCCATTTCCACACGCCCACGAACAGCACGCCCATCAAAAGCGTATCGATCGTAACCGCCCCCGTCACCGCGATGCCATAGGCGCTCGCCAGATTGGATGAGTTTTGGAAGGTCAGCACCAATATAATCACCGCGACCATAAGCGCCCAATTGACCACCGGAATGTAAATCTGCCCGCCTTCGGTTTCCGAGGTGTGGCGGATCGAAAGACGCGGAATATACCCCATCTGGATCGCCTGATGAGTGATAGAGAACGCCCCCGAGATCACGGCCTGACTGGCAATAAAGGTCGCGACCGTGGCGAGCAGCACGAGCGGCAGACGGTATTCTTCATTAGCGAGGAAGAAGAACGGGGACTGGATCGCCTGAGCGGCTTGTTCTGGTGGCAGGCCAATGATCATCGCGCCTTGCCCAAAATAGTTTAGCAGCAGGCACGGCATCACAAAGCCAAACCAGCTCAAGCGCATTGGGCCCCGACCGAAGTGCCCCATATCGGAATAGAGCGCTTCCGATCCCGTCACAGCAAGCACCACGCTGCCCAAAGCGAGGAAAGCAAGCCAGCCATCCAAAACGAAGAAGTTCACAGCGTGGTGCGGCGACAGCGCCCAGAGAATCTCAGGCGTCTTGATGATCTGATATAGGCCAAGGCCCGCTATCACCGTGAAGTACACGATCATCACGGGCGCAAAGAGTGCACCCACTTTGGCCGTCCCGCGCTTCTGCAGAATGAAGAGGAAGATTAGCAGAACGAGCGCAATCGGAATGACGTACCGCGAAAGCCCCTGATCAACGACAGTAAGGCCCTCAACTGCAGAAAGCACCGAAATGGCCGGCGTAATCATAGAATCGCCGTAAAAAAGACTGGTCGCAAACACGCCAAGCAAAACCGCGACCCAGCCATATTTTGATTTCGAAATGCTGCGCGAAATCAGCGCGACCAGCGCGAGGCTGCCCCCCTGCCCCTTGTTATCGGCGCGCATGAGGATGGTGACGTATTGGATCGCCACGACGAGCGTCATCGACCAGAAGATCAGGCTGATCACGCCGAGAACATGCGGAACATCCAACTCCAGCTCGTGCGGCCCCACAAAGGTTTCGCGGAACGCGTAAAGCGGGCTGGTGCCGATATCGCCAAACACAATCCCAATCGCGCCCACCGCCAGCGCTGTCTTGGACGCCGCGTGACCATGCCCCGCCTTATCGGGGTGTGAAACCGGTGTGTGAGGGGATGGTGCGTCGCTCATGCTCTATTGGATTTCCCGAACCGAGGCTTCCTCGAGCCGCTCAAATGGTACTGCCCTGCTTCGCGTTCTGTTTCGCGAAGGCCGCGCCCCTAGCACCACGTCTTCGCGCCTGCAACATAGCTCTGTCTCCACGTAACGACGCCTTTATTGAAGCAGGGGCGCGTTGGCGATCATCCGGTCGAGGCGCGACACGCGAGCTTCAAGCTCCTCGCGCCAAGGCGCATCGGGAGGAGAGCGTTCGAGCAGACTGGCCCATACGTTGCGCGCTGAGCGGATTTGCCCAGATTGAAGGTAAGAAAAGCCCAAGAAATAGTCGGCGGCCGGGTTCGCCGGGTCGAGCCGACGCGCCTGCGCGTATGCGTAAGTGGCCGCAGGGGTCACGTTACCATCGGAATGGCCGACCAGCGCCATGCCCAACGCCAGCCAGCTTTCGACATGGTCGGGATTGCGGCTCAGTCCTCCGCGAAGCGCCTTGGCCGCATCGTCAAAACGGCCACGGCGCGCGTATCCATCGGAAAACATGAGATAGTCCGGTTTGGACTGGACGGGGTCGAACAAGACCCGCCGCGCGTTGACCATCTCTTCTCCCGAAGTCGGCGCCTTGTCTTGCATCGCCTTGGGTTGGCTAGGCTGCGTCGGCGAACCCTGCCACGCGTATCCGGCGAGGCCGAAGAGCAGCATCGCGCCAAAAATCGTCCATCCTGCGCGCGGAAGGCGCAACGCCAAGACCGCGATGGCGAACGCAATCCCCGCCAGCAACAAAACACTGATCCAGCCGATCACGGAGCCACCCCGCCATCGGACCGCACACGCCCCAGACGGCGCATCAGAACGAGAAACACCACGGCCAGCAAAAGGGCTGGAATGGCAAAAAGCGGCCACGTCGTCGCGCTCGCTTCGGGCTGATAGCTCACATAATCGCCATAGCGTTCAACTAGCCACGCGCGGATTTCATCGGGGCTTTGCCCCGCCTGAATGCGCACGCGCACCTGATGGCGCATATCCCCGGCCATCGGCGCGTCGCTGTCTGCAATGCTTTGCGACTGGCATTTGAGACAGCGCAGGGTGAGCATGAGCGCGGTCGCTTCCGCCTCAAGCGCCGGATCGTCGAGTTGGGTGTAAGCGTAGGGCGCGGGCGGCACGGCGCTTTGCGCGAAAAGAGGCGCTGCGAACAAGGCGATGGCCAAAGCGAAAGCCCGGATCATCGCGCATCCCTCAATTGCTGAAGCAGCGCCGATACATCGCTTTCGCGGATATCGCCGATATGCTGGTGGCGGATGATCCCCTGCCCGTCGATCACGAACGTCTCTGGCACTCCGGAGGAGCCCAGCTCCAACTGGATTTCCGACCGATCGTCAGCGCCAATTCGGCTGTAAGGATTACCGTGGCGCGCCAAAAAAGTCGCGACATCGGCAGGCCTATCGCGGATGGCGACGCCGATGATCTCCGCTCCGTTGGCGCGCAGCTCTTCAAGCTGCGGCGCTTCGGCGATACAGGGAAAACACCAGCTCGCCCAGACGTTGAGCAATTTTGGCTTGCCGTCGCGAAAGTGCTCAATCGTCACGCCGGGACGATCTTCTGTGGCCGCGCGCAAAGCAAACTCGGGCAGCGGTTTGCCGATCATCTGGCTTTTGACGAACTCGTCCTTGGGTTGCGTCAGCATAAAGGCGGCAAGCGCGGCGATTCCCACGAAAAGGACAAGCGGAACCCATATCCAAATGCGGTTTGAAGACGAAGAGGTCATTCCGCCGGCTCTGGAGAGGCGCCGCCCGGCGAGCCGAGCGATGAGGCGAGCTGCGCCTTCTCTTCGCGACGTTCGGCTCCAACGCGGATGGCCTTACGTCGTTTCAGATCGACCTGAAGGCGTCCCACAATAGAGACCGCGCCGCCTAAAGCGATCATCAAACCACCATACCATATGAAGGTAACAAACGGCTTCCACCACACGCGCAACTGCCAGCGTTGTTGGCCATCAGGGCCAACCCCGGCCGCATCGCCAATCACCGCGTAAAGCTGGCCATCCCAGGTCGTCAAAAGCGCGCTTTCGCTTGTGGCTTGGGGGGGGGCCCAAAAGCTGCGGGCCTGCGGGGCGAGAATGACCGGCTCATTTTCACTGCGGCGGACCGCCAAGCGCGCTTCAATCGCCGTCCAATTAGGGCCGGAGACCGGGTCCACGCTTTC
>JBCCKJ010000079.1:0-9246 GCA_039027455.1 Pseudomonadota bacterium
TGCTGCACCCGTAAGATCTGACCTGGCAAGACTGCGTCCCAATGGTCCATCAGTTGGACATAATCGGCGTAGTATCGGCCAACCTCGGTGAGGCCGTACGTGAACTCCTGCCCCTCGGCGAAGAGCTGTTTGAAGCCGGAGAAACAGCAATCCATGGGCGCGCGGCGGGCGTCGATGATCTTGGCGTTGGGCAGGATAAGGTGGATCAGGCCAACGTGACGGAAATTATTCGGCATTTTGTCGATAAAGAACGGCGCGCCTTGGCGATGGATACGGGTGTTCTCGATAAAGTCTTGGCCGAGCTTCTGAAGTTGCTCGGTGGTGAGATCGTGCAGAATCCCGGGGTAGCGCGAAACACCCGCTTTGCGACCGCGAAGCCGGTGCGCGAGCGCGAGGATATTGGGCAGCTCCAGCGTGCCATCCACCCGAGAATGGCTGGCCAGAATTTGCTCTAAAAGAGTTGATCCGGCGCGCGGTAATCCAAGGATAAAGATCGGATCAGGTTCCGGATGCCCAGCGCCTTGGTGCCGCTCGAACAGCTCCGAACCGCAAACCTCGCGCTGCTTGGCGAGCTCCACGCTCATCTTGTCCGCGCTGTAGCGGGTCTGCGCGCGCTTTAGATCGTTGCCTTGCTCGTAAAAGGCAAAGCTCTCTTCGTATTCGCCCGCGTCTTCCAGCGCTTTGCCCAGCGCAAAGCTGATATGGACGCGGTCCATAAACGCGAGATCGGGCCGCGCGGCTTGCGCGCGCATGGCGTCGACCTGATCGGCGCCGAAACGATAGGTCTTGAGATTAGCGAGCGCGTAATACGCATCGCCATGGTCGGGTTTCGACGCAATCGCGGCGCGATAGCTAGCCTCCGCCTCTTCGCGCGCGCCTTTGGTTTTTAAGGCGTGCCCCCGGCTGGTCAGGCTGGCGGGGTCGTTAGGCAACTTTTCGAGGACCGCGTCGAAAAGTCTGAGGCCGCGATCATACTCGCCCATCTGGATGCACTCGATCGCAAGGCGCGACTGAAACAGCGGATTATCCCGATCGCGCGCGTGCAACGCCTCGGCCTCTTCTAGAGCCTTGGTAAAGTTCTGCCGTCGCCGCAGCGCGTCGATATAGTCGAGCCGAAGTTGCAGATCGTCCGGCGCAAAAACCACCGCGCTTTCCAGCAGGAACTCCGCCTCCTCCAGCACACCAAACTCGATCCCGATCTTGGCGAGCAGCCGCATCCCTTCGACGTTGCGGGGGTCCTGGCGAAGGAAGTGGCGGCACATCTCTTCCGCACGCAGCAAGCGCCCTTCCGCTAGGTGGTTTTGCACCGCGACCAGTTCGCGCGGGAGGCCTGCGATACGCGCTCTTTGCGCCTCCGCCGCTTGCGCTTCGCCCGCGCGGCCCGCCTCGCGATGCAGCCGTGCCTGTTCGCGCCAGCTGGCTTCAAGCGCGGGGTTGAAACGCGCAGCTCGGGCGTAGGCCGCCAGCGCCCCCGCGCTGTCCCCTTGCGCCGCGACAAGATGCCCCTGCTCCTGCCAAGCGCGCCCGTATTCCGGCATAGCGGCATGGAGGGCGCCTAAGTGGTCCGCCGCCTCGGCAAACCGTTTCAAATACCGGCAGGCGATAGCCGCAATGTAGTGCGCCTCTCCATCCTTGGCGTCATCGCGAAGCACTTCGTTGGCGAGCGTGAGCCCGGCGTCAAACCGGCCGGCCTGCAATTCGCCTTGCGCGCGTTTGAGAGTGTCTTCGCGAGTGCTCACGCCACGGCCTCTAAAGAAAAACGGCGGAGAGAGCCAAGCCCTCCCCGCCGCTTTGCAAGCTCGTTCGCGGCTATCAGTAGTCGAAACCGACCCGCATACCGACGGTCAACGGACGGTTGACCACCAAACGCGGGCGGTCGTTGCCGAAATTGCCTGAGATTTGCGCGCGCTCATCCGACAGGTTTTCGCCGAAGATTTCAACGCGCCATTGTTCGGCCCGCACACCAACGCTGAGGTCGAACACGGTGTAGCTATCGAGCTCCAGCTTGTTGATCTCGACCACGTCGGTGAATTTGCTGTCCGAATAGGTGATTTGCGGCTGGATGTAGGCTTCCAACGTATCGCTCAAATCCCATTCATAGCGAGCGCGAATGTTGCCCTGGAACGGCGGCGCGTAGGCCAGATCCGATCCCACCAGAACGTCATCGGTCGGGATCAGCACTTCGGTGATCTCGGTATCCAAGATCGAAAACGCGCCGGTCACGCTGAAGCCAGGCAGTGAATAGGGCGCGATCGTAAAGTCCGCTTCGAGCCCGTAGATCTCGGCGTTCGCGGCGTTGGCCGAAAAGAACAGGTTGGTAATCGAAGGATCAAAGATCTGCGTTTGCAGGTTTGAAATGTCGACAAAGAATGCCGAACCGTTGAAGCGAAGCTGGCCATCAATGAGATCAGTTTTCCAGCCCAGTTCGTAGTTGGTCACTTCATCGGTTTCGACTTCGAACGGAACCACAAAACCATCCGGGCCCAGCGCGCCGCCGGGGCGGTTGAGCAGGCCGGGTCGGAAACCCTCCGAGTAAGTAGCATAGAACAGCAGATCTTCGGTCGGCGTTAGCGTCAGCGTGCCTTTGAAGATCACACCGCTGGTGGACGCGGTGTCCGGCGCGCGAATGGCGTTGAACACCTGTTGCGCTTGTGTCGCGCTCAACCCAGCCGCCTCGATATCGGCCAAGCTGTCGTTCAGATCAAAGGTCTGGCGAAGCGACGCGTCGCACGATCCGATGAAGTTGAACTGGCCATCGCCGTTATAGAGATCGGAGATATCGGTGCCGAACGCATTGGCGTCTTGCGCCGCGCCCGAGTTGCAGAAAGACCCGTTGGCGGATCCTTCAAAGTCCACCTCAACGTCGTAATAACGCGCGCCGAACGTGGCGGTCAGCAAGTCCGGGACGATATCAAGCTGGGCTTCCCCGAAAATGCCCCACTGTTCGTCCGTGCGGCGAATATCGTTGCGGAAGATCGTGTCCGCCGGGAACGGGCCGGGATCAGAGAAAAACCCGGTGGTCTGCGGGAAGTTCGTCGCGAACGGTCCAAACGGCTGCGCGATCACGTTGCCCGGATAGGCAAAGTCCACACGCTCCTCGAGGCTGAGATCGGAATAGAAACCGCCACCCTGGAAACGCACACGCCAGTCGTCGGGTGTCGAGAAGCGGAGTTCTTGCGTGAACACCTCGGTCTTGGAGAACGAGTTGATGTAAAGGTTCGGCGCTTGGCACGTGCCGCTTGGGTCCGCTGCGCCGGGATAGCTCACCGAGCCATCGCAGATGTAATAGGGCAGGTACTGACCGGCGAACAGGTAATCGGTGTAGTCAGCGCGCTGGGTGCTTTCGCGATCCGTGTAAGCGCCGGTGTAGACCACATCGAGCATCGCGATGCGACCTTCGACCGTCCAACTGGTGTTGGAGAAATCGTCTTCGAGACGGTCGGCCTCAAAGCGTTCGATTTCCAGATCATCCAGACCATCGAGCTCGGGATCGGCGAAGAACGACCCATCCGACTCAAGGCTTTGACGCTGGTGCGATACGTTGACGGTCCAATCGGGCGCGAATTCCCAAAGCGCCGATACCCGGAAGCCCGCGTATTGCGTGTCGTTGAAGTCCTCTTCCGCAAGGCCCGCGTTGTCGGCCTCAAGGAAGGTGACGTCTGACAAGTCCGCCGTCGACTGGAACCCAGCGCGGTTGGCGTTCACCGGCACACCGTTAGACCGCACCGTGCCTTCGGGGCGGAAGCGCGCGCTTTCGCTGAGGTCGCGCGTGCCGGCCACGTTGTCGATGAAGCCGCCCTGATCGTCGAGATAGACAACGCCGCGCAGGCCGAACGTGTCCGTCACCGGCACGTTGAGCATCACCTCACCTTGGTAGCTGCTTTCGCCGCCTTTGGTGAAGCTTACCCCGCCCGAGAAAGAAGCCGACAAACCGGAAAGGTCGGGCTTGTTGGTGATGAGACGCACAACCCCGGCTTGCGAACTCGCGCCAAACAGCGTGCCCTGCGGGCCGGAGAGAACCTCGATACGCTCCAAGTCGGCGGCGTAGACATCTAGGTTGCGGCCCGGCTGCGCGAGCGGCTGGTCGTTGAGATAGAGCGCCACGTTGGGTGCGAGACCCGCGACACCGGCGACCGTGATGTTCGGCGTGGTGGAAGCCAGGCCGCGAATATAAATTGTGCTTTGGCCCGGGCCGTTGCCGCCCGCAGTCACGCTGGGCAGCTGTTCTAGGTAATCCTCAAACGTGTCGATATTGAGCTGGTCGAGCTGCTCTTCCCCGATCGCCGACACCGAGATCGGCACATCCTGCAAATCTTCCGAGCGTTTTTGCGCCGTAACGACGATCGTCGGAACGCCGCCGCGAGCTTCCGCAGCGCCCGCTTCGGGTGCGCTTGACTCAGCGTCCTGCGCCACTGCGGGAGATGCAAGTGCAATTGCGAGCGCGCCGATCGACGCGCCGCCGTAAATGGTCTTCATGTTGGGCCCCTCTTGAGCTGCCTGAAAGGGGTCGCGATGCCGAGATGCATCAGCGCTGCCCCCGAGACGCCGCGCGATAAGAAATGGCGCGCCTCTGGCCATCCGGTAACAAGCAGGGTATGGGCTGGCCACCGCGGACTCGGACAAATCCCCGATCAGCCGAATAATTGTTGCAAAATAACAACAAAATAGTCGATCAGAAACGTGACGAAAGTATATCCAAAGTCATTGCCCAGAGTGATCCCAAGAGATCAATTTATACTTCGTAAGCTGTGATTTTTAAAGTGAGCTTTGGTAATCACAAGGAAGTGTTACTCCGAAGAGCCTTCCATATGACAGTTGTCATACAAGTTAAGCCGAAGTGTTGGCTGCCGCCTCCCAGCTCTCGCATTCTTCGGCTGTCGAAGGCACGCCGTGGTGTTCGCGGATCACATCGAACGTCACCGCCTTCACAATCGCGACCGCCATGGCAAGCACAACAACCGAAAACGGCAACGCGCCAATGATCATGGTGATGCGTATCGCCTCGATCCCGCCGAGGATCAGCATCGAACCCACCACAAAGGCCAACGCCACGCCCCAGAACAAGATGTGATACCGCCGCGATCCTTCGTCTTCGCCAGCGCCGTTGATTGTGTTGACGATCAGGATCGCGCTGTCGGCGGAGGTGATAAGGTACGTCATCAGCAGAACGACGATCAGCCCCGACACGACATAAGCGACGCCGGGGTCCAAGAGCAGAGCCAGCGTGGCAAACAATTGGTCGGCCATGGGCGCATCAGCAATCACGCCGTTGGCTACGCCGGAAAGCTCCAGATCAATCGCTGTGCCGCCGACGAGAGCCATCCAGATGAAACACATCAGCGAAGGCACAATCGCGACACCGAGAATGTATTCGCGCAAGGACCGCCCGCGCGAAATGCGCGCGATGAACATGCCGACAAACGGGGCAAAGGCGATCCACCAGGCCCAATACATGACCGTCCAGCCTTCCTGCCAACTCACTAACGCTTGCCCGATTTCGGAGCCGTCTGGCTCAAACAGAGACAGCGATTGCTGCGGTAGATTGACGATGTAATCCCAGATTCCGACCCCGAGCAATTGGAGACCATAAAGGCCTGAACCTACGGTCAGAAACAGCGCCAAGAGTCCTAGCGACAAGCCCATATTGAGGTTGGAAAGCCATTTGATGCCACGTCCCACTCCGGAAAGCGCGCTAACCGTCGAAGCTCCAACCAGCACCACCAGCGCCAGAATGATCGCGGCGGTCGAAGACTTGGCCGCCGCGCCACCCTCGCCCTGCGTCATCAGCCATTCGCCGAGCCCGATGCGATAGAGCCCGGCGACAAACTGTTCGACGCCGAACCCAAGCGTGTAAGCCACGCCCAGAATAGTTGCGACTACGGCCACAACATCAACGGCATGCCCCGCCATTCCGGACATGCGCTCACCAAACAGCGGCGCAAGGCTGGATCGGATTGTCAGGGGTAGCCCGCGGCGATGCGCGACATAGCCGATGCCAAGCCCCACCAGCGCGTAACTGCACCACGCGCCAAAGCCCCAGTGCAGGAAGGTATAGATGTAGGCGGGTCGAACCGCTTCGGGCGAACGCGCGTCAATCGCGCCGCGAATGATCTCTGGGCTGTTTGTAAAGTGCGCCAGCGGTTCGCCGGTCGAGAAAGTCAGCATCCCGATGCCAATTCCGGCGCCAAACAGCATGGCAAACCATGAAAAGCGGGAAAATTCAGGTTCTTCGCCCGGGCATCCAAGCTTTAGCCGACCGGACTGAGGCAAAATCGCAAGCCCCGCGCACACAACAACAACCGCCGCGACAAGATAGACATACCAGGCTGAAAACATCGAGATGATCGATGTGTTGGCCGCCTGCAGCGTGCCTAGAGCGTTAACGGGAAAGAAGATCGCCCACAGAATGATAAACGACACGATCGTTTTGGCCGGAATCGCCACTTGGCGACTGAAGCCATCGTAAAATCCGCGATCATGGGTTTCGATCGGAAGGTCGACCATTGGCGGATCAATCGGCCAATCGTCGGGATATTCGGTTTGCGACGTCGGTTCGCCGCTTAAGCTAGTCATTCAAGTCCTGTCCGGCCATTGTCCGCCTTGCGCACAAGAGGAGGATGGGTTGCGCCCAATCGAGCGCCGCCTCCCTAATGGCCAATCTTTACAATGCGTCGCCTCGGTGAAGTTCCAGTGGTATGCAAACGCAGTCGGGCAACGCGCGATGGTGTGCACTGGTAAGCCCCTGCCCTGCGATTGCAAGTTTTGGGCGGGTCTCAATAGGGTTCAAGACTAGGGCTCATGCGTAACGTTGCTATGCTTGCATACGAAATCAAAGCCGTGTCGCGCCCAACAAAGGCACCGGCAAGAGACCCTTAGGAGAGAAGTATGGCCGTATCCGATCACGTAAACCTCGAACAGTTCATGGCGGGCGTCACCAAGCGCAATCCGGGGCAAACCGAGTTCATTCAGGCGGTCCAGGAGGTAGCGCAAGACATCTTCGAGTTTATGGCCGATAAGGTCGAATACCACGAAGCGCAAATCTTGCGGCGCATCGCCGAACCGGACCGCGTCGTGAGCTTCCGCGTGTGCTGGGAAGACGACAACCACAACATCCGGGTGCAGCGCGGCTGGCGCGTGCAAAACAACAACGCCATCGGGCCCTATAAAGGCGGCCTCCGCTTCCACCCTTCGGTGACCGAGAGCGTGCTCAAATTCCTCGCCTTCGAGCAAACCTTCAAAAACTCGCTGACCGGATTGCCGATGGGCGGCGGCAAAGGCGGCGCCAATTTCAATCCGAGAGGCAAATCGGACAGCGAAGTCATGCGCTTTTGCCAAAGCTTCATGACCGAGCTTTACCGCCACATTGGCCCTGACACCGATGTGCCTGCGGGCGATATCGGCGTGGGCGCGCGGGAGATCGGCTATATGTTTGGCCAGTACAAGCGCATCACCAATCGCTGGGAGGGCGTGCTGACGGGCAAGGGCCAGGAATATGGCGGCTCGCAAATGCGCCCGGAGGCGACCGGCTACGGCGCGGTCTACTTCATGCGGAATATGCTCAAGCACAAAGGCGACGATATCGAAGGCAAAAGCGCGGTCATCTCCGGATCAGGCAATGTTGCGACGCACGCCGCCGAAAAAGTCACGCAACTCGGTGGCAAAGTCGTCACCCTGTCCGATTCCGGCGGTTTCGTTCACGATCCCGAGGGATTGACGCAGGAGAAGATCGACTGGGTCAAACACCTTAAAACCGTGAAGCGCGGCCGGATCAGCGAATACGCCGATGAGTTTACCGGATCGACGTACCATGAAGGCGAGCGCCCTTGGAGCGTATCGTGCGATCTGGCCCTGCCCTGCGCGACCCAGAACGAGCTCAACGAAGACGAGGCGAAGGCGCTGGTCGGCAATGGCTGTATCGGTGTTTCCGAAGGCGCGAACATGCCCACCACTCTGGAAGGCGTGAAAGTCTTTCACGACGCCAAAATTCTCTACGGCCCCGGCAAAGCGGCCAATGCGGGCGGCGTCGCGGTGTCCGGCCTCGAAATGAGCCAGAACTCCGAGCGCATCAGCTGGAACCACGAACGCCTCGGTGAAATGCTCACCGACTTGATGCAGGGCATCCACGACAAGTGCACCGAGTATGGCGACCAAGGCACCAAAGAAGGGGGCTATGTCGACTACGTGAAGGGCGCGAACATTGCCGGCTTCAAGAAAGTCGCGGACGCCATGTTGGCGTTTGGAGTGGTTTGATACTCAGAAAGGCGACCTTATTGCTCAATAGGAGGCCCAAGATATGAAGATACACCACGCGATGGCCGCTGTTCTCGTATGGAACGCAACAGCGATGATTGCCGTTCACGCGCAGGACACGCCAGTGTTCGATCAATACTTCACCTTGTTCGAAAAAAAATCGGCGAACGAACTACCGCTGACAGACGATGTGACGTTTGATGGAACCCTGCTTCCAGAGGCTATCCGGGGGAAACCCGCCGTCGTTGGCTTTCTAAACAATGCGGTCCCTAATCTCGGGATAAAGTCGATCAAGACCGTCCAGAAGTTCGAAACGGAGGAAGGCGCGTGCGCGGAATTGATGTTTGACTACGAGACTCGTGGCACGGTCGAGTATGTGCATTGCCTTGAAATTGAAGGTGGTCAGATCTCGGCTATCCGACTGTATTTTGATCCACGGCCATTCTTAAACAGCACCGATCAAGCTCAATAGCGAAACTGCCCCTGAGCGGCCTATCGCTCTACAAAATCCAGACGCGGGTACTCCCACTTCCACGGCACGCCCGTGTCTCCCAGGGTCGATTCCACGATCATAGGAAACGCCGCTTCCGCGCGCACATCGTTGGACAGGATGACGATGCAATCGCGATCTTCGGGCACGCACACCATTGTGTTACCGGTGTTGTCGTTGTGCCCCCCTTTGAAAACCGCCTTTCCTTGCGGTCCAGCGGTCACGACCACGCCAAGGCCCGCCGCGAGGTCGGGATAAGGGGGCTGATCGGGCAGCGGAGCGCCCACGGTCACGAATTGCGCGGCGGTTGGAATGGGCAGGGTCGGCGCAAAGAAGGCCTCACACGATGTCTCCGAAAGACCTTCACACTTTGCGATCGCCGCCGCGAACTTCGCCATATCGGATATGGTGGTGTCCATAGAGCCCGCTGCGCGGACTTTGCTGCGATCGTCGTGCGGCACGCTTTGGCCTTCGACGGTGAAGCCATCGGCCAGATTCTCCGCAAA
>JBCCKJ010000080.1:0-9237 GCA_039027455.1 Pseudomonadota bacterium
CGCAATCCAGCGTTCGACCTTGGCCGCCTCCGCGCCTTCCTTCTTGTAGTCGTGAAACGCGTAGTCGAGACCCTGCGCCTCAAGCCATTTGCGCGCCTTTTTCACGGTGTCGCAATTGGGAATGCCGTAGAAATGGAGAGTCATTCGTTTTCAATGCCTTGGCTGGTGTATGGGGTTGAGATATGGGTTGAGACATGGACCGCATGTTACACGGTCTAAAGGAAGAAAGTCCGACCCGCTCAAGAGCGCCTTTAGCAGGCGGATCGAGAGGGACGGGCGAGCGATGCAAACCATGCGCACAGCCCTAGCCGGATCGCAAGCGGTAGGACAGGCGATTAGTGGTGACGGTTTACCCGCTGGGCGACGGCGGAATGTGGGTGGAAAGCTGACATTCAAGAGGAGCCCGCTATCGGTTGACCAATAGGAGTACTTGATCGTGAGGATTGCCGCAGGTTTGGCTTTGTTCTTGGTTGGGTGCGAGAGCACGTCTATCGATCAGCGGCCATATGAGAAGGTGACTGAAGAGGCTTATGTGGCTGCAGTTGCAGCAGGCGAAAGTCCTGAGCGTTGTAGAGATACAATCGGCGAAGAGCCCGCACTCGCACTCGTGCGTTACTGTCGTTCGATTAGCTCAGCAACACGCCCGCCTTGTAACACCGCCAATAGTTGCGAAACCATCGTGACGCATATCGATGGAATGTGCCGGGGTTTCCCTCCGACCAAGAAATACCTCCTTCCATGCATTGACGGCGTCCCTCCTCCAGACTGGGACCGCGTTATGGCGATTCCTGTCCAGTAGAGCTCCGCATCATGACGTCAGGATATGGGTCGGGAGCCGACTTTGGCTTAGGACGCTACGCCGCACCCAGATGCGCATCCGCGATAGCCACCGCCAATGCATCGGCGGCGTCTGCACCGGCGATTTCCGCTCCAGGCAAAAGCACTTTGAGCATCGCGGATATCTGGTGCTTGTCGGCGCTTCCGGTGCCCACGACAGACTGTTTCACCTTGCGCGCTGAATGCTCGGCGACCGGCAATCCCGCCGCCCCGCACGCCGCCAGCACCGCCCCGCGCGCTTGTGACAGTTTGAGCGTCGATTGCGCGTTCTTGTTGACAAACACCTCTTCGCACGCGCCACGATCGGGGCGATGCTGCGCGATCACTTCCGCAATCTCGGCGTGGATCAGCGACAGCCTCTGAGCGATCGGCAATTTGGGATCGGTTGGAATCTGACCGTTGGCGAGATGGGACAGCCGCGATCCCTCGGCCTGCACCAGCCCCCAGCCGGTGCAACTAAGCGAAGGATCCAGACCCAGAATGATCACAGGCGAAGAGGCTTCACAGACCGACCAGAAAGCCAACCCGCCACAGCAGGGCCAACAGAAACGCTGATCCCAAGGCGAGCGCCAAAGCCCATGAGGTCCAAGACACCGCCTTGGCTCAGGCCAGGCTCTCCATCACCGCGTTGGGAATTTCGTAATTGCCCCACACGGTCTGGACATCGTCGTCGTCTTCGAGCGCGTCGATCAGCTTCATCAGCGTGCCGGCGCCCTTTTCGTCCATCTCGACCGAGATATTGGGCTTCCACGCCAGCTTGACTTCTTTGGCCTCGCCTAGCGCCGCTTCGAGCGATTTGGAGACTTCGTGCAAGTCTTCCGACGCGGTCCAGATTTCGTGGCCGTCTTCGGACGAAGAGATGTCCTCCGCGCCCGCTTCGAGAGCGGCTTCGAGAACCTTTTCCTCGTCACCGGCTTCGGGTCCGTATTCGATATATCCCAGCCGTTCAAAACCGTGCGCGACCGATCCTTCGGTGCCCAGATTGCCGCCGTTTTTGCTGAACGCGGTGCGTACGGCGGTGGCGGTGCGGTTGCGGTTGTCGGTCAGCGCCTCGACGATAATGGCGCTGCCGCCGGGGCCATAGCCTTCGTAGCGCACTTCCTCGAAATTCTCGTCATCGCCCGAGGTCGCTTTGTCGATCGCGCGCTGGATGTTGTCCTTGGGCATGGACTGCGCCTTGGCGTTGTTGACCGCCAGACGCAGGCGCGGGTTCATGTCCGGATCGGGCATGCCCATCTTGGCCGCCACGGTGATTTCGCGGCTGAGCTTGGAAAACAGGTTGGAGCGTTTCTTGTCCTGCGCACCCTTGCGGTGCATGATGTTCTTGAATTTGGAATGGCCGGCCATGGATTATCCTTGGGGGAACTCTTTATTGTCGAATTTGGCGTAAGCGTCGTTCCCCGCCATTAGCCGTAGCAATGATATGACGACAAGCCCTCTCACACCCCGACAGATCGAAGGCGCCTTCGGTGACCTTGAGCCAACCGCGCCGCCGACAACGGCGCTGGAGGAATGGAGCCGGTTTTACCGCTTCGTCAAATCGCCCCGCCTGCCCGTCGAAGGCGTCTCGCATACCGGCGCGGCCCGCGCGACAACCCGCATGCTGGGGCTCGATATCGTGTTCATGGTCGGGTTCATCGCCGCGTTAGGTCTTGCCGCCGCGCTCGGCTTTACCCCGCCCGAGAACATTAACAGCACGCTCGAACCCAATTTGATGAACCTCTTCCTGGTCGTGGCCTTTGCCCCTCTGGGCGAAGAAATCCTATTCCGAAGCTGGCTTTCCGGCAGACCCGGCGTGATCGCGGCGGTGCTCGTCGCGATTGTCGGGTTTGGGCTGTTGCCTGCTTTGGGAATGAGCCTGGAGGAAGGGGTACCGCGGCAGATTGTCCTGATAGCCGGGCCAGCGCTTGCGATCGTTGGAGTGCCCTTGTCCGGGTACTTCTTGCTGGGGAAAGCCACGCCTGAGTTTTTCCGCCGCGCTTTCACTGTCTTTTTCTGGCTGAGTTCTATCGCCTTCGCGCTGATACACCTTGCCAATTACACCGAGGGGTCATTGGCTATTTTGTTGCCGCTCGTTCTGCCGCAATTCGCGCTGGGCACCATGCTCGCCTATCTGCGCGTTCACTACGGCTTCGTCACCGCGCTCGCGCTGCATGCGATACACAACGCCTTGCTGTTCGGATTAGCGGTGCTTGGCGGGTTGGGGGGCGAAGCGGGAGCGACCTAAATGCGCACGGCGGTGCCGCTGGCGGACACCATCAGCATAGAGCCAGTATCACCCACGACCTCGTAATCGAGATCGATCCCGACCACCGCGTTGCATCCGCGGGAAGCGGCCTCGGCCTGCAACTCTTCAATCGCTTCGTCGCGCGCTTGCTTAAGAATGCGCTCGTAAGAGCCCGAACGTCCGCCCACGATGTCGCGAATATTGGCGAAGAGATCGCGAAACAGGTTCGCGCCGACGATCACTTCGCCCACAACGATCCCGCGATATTCCTGAATGGGCTGGCCTTCGATCGTCGGCGTTGTGGAAACGATAACGCCGCGCGCGTCTTTCCATTCGGTGGGCATTGGGTTCTCCTATCTAGTGTATTGTCCATATAGGACACCAAACTCGGATCTTCAACGCCGCCCCCGTCAGGATCAGCCCATCCCGAGAGCCGCTTTGTACGTTTCCAGAATGGTCTCTTGCTCGCTGCGGTCGTCGGGCTTCATTTTGCGCAGACGCACAATCTGGCGCATGATCTTGGTGTCGTATCCCACCGCTTTGGCCTCGGCGTACACGTCGCGGATATCGTCGGCGATGCCCTTCTTTTCTTCTTCGAGGCGTTCGATACGCTCGATCAAAAGGCGCAGGCGGTCGTCGGTGGCTTCGGCCATCGTAGTGGGCTCCATTTCAGTATGAGAATCGGTTGAGTTGCCGCATCCGATATAGCCTTCGCCGCCCGGCTTGAAGGGCGCTCGGCTCAATCCTGTTTATTCTTGGCGACACTCGCCTCCATGCGGGCCAATTGCTCGTCTGTCGCCGGTGTTTGCCGCGTGGCTTTCCATTCGTCTTGCGGCATCCCATGGATCACTTCGCGCGCGGCGGCCTTGTCGCCCTCATAGCCCGCGTCGCGGATCCAATCGGCCAGACAGTTGCGGCAGAACCCGGCCAGCCCCATCAGATCGATATTCTGCACGTCGTGACGATGCTGCAAATGGCGCGCGAGCCTTCGAAACGCCTCGGCCGCCACCTTGTCATCCAGCGCATCCAATTTATCAGCCATATTCTGTGTCCTTGAGAAGGTATGTCGTTGTCTTGCAAGATGGCTATGCCATAGGTGGAGGTGTGTTGGGAGGGATCATGAACACAAGCACTCGCGTTTCCGGCCGCGCCGTAAGAGGTGCCGCGAAATCCGCCAAAATCGATCCGCGCGGGCGCAAGGTCAAAATCCTCGCCACGATCGGCCCGGCCAGCCGCTCACCCGACATGTTAAGGCGGCTCTTTCGCGCCGGGGCGGACGCGTTTCGCATCAATATGAGCCACGGCGAACAGGCCGATCACGCCAAGGCGATCGCCGCGATCCGCGATCTCGAGAAAGAGTTTGCTCGTCCGATTGCCATTCTCGCCGATCTGCAAGGCCCCAAGCTGCGCGTGGGCGAATTTGTCGGCGGGAAGGCTGTTATCCGGCATGGCGGGCATTTCAATCTCGATCGCGATCCCGCGCCTGGCGATGATAGCCGCGTGTGCCTGCCGCACCCGGAACTCTTCGGCATTCTGGAGCGCGGCCAAAGGCTAGTGATCAACGACGGCAAGATACGCTTGGTCGTCCGTGAGGCCGATGAAAACCGTATCCGGTGTTCCGCCGAAGTGGGCGGCGTGATCTCGGACCGCAAAGGCGTCAACGTGCCCGACGCCGAGGTGCCGATCCCGGCTCTCACCGACAAGGATCGCTCGGACCTTGCATTTGCCGTCCAGCATGGCGCGGATTGGATCGCGCTCAGCTTTGTCCAGCGCCCCGAGGATCTGGCCGAAGCCCGCCGCCTGATAGCGTCAGCGCAATCCGGGAGAGGATCGGCGCAGGGGCCCGCGCTGTGCGCCAAGATCGAAAAACCCCAAGCGGTCCATCGCCTATCGGAGATCATTGATCTCGCCGATGGAATCATGGTCGCGCGCGGCGATCTGGGCGTTGAGCTGGAGCCGCACGAAGTTCCACCGCTGCAAAAGCGCATCGTCGCCGCTACGCGCAACGCGGGCAAACCGGTGATCGTCGCCACGCAAATGCTGGAAAGCATGATCGAGAGCCCATCGCCCACGCGCGCGGAAGTCTCCGATGTCGCCAACGCGGTCTATGATGGCGCGGACGCGGTCATGCTGTCAGCCGAAAGCGCGGCGGGCGAATGGCCCGAAGAATCGGTCGCCATGATGCACCGCATCGCCTTCGAAGTGGAGCGCGACGAGGAATACACCGCCCGCGTGCGCTTCTCCGACACCCCGCCCGACGCGACCACGGCGGACGCTCTGGCGCACAGCTGCATGACCATCGCCGACACCGTGCCGATCAGCGCGATAACCGTGTTCACCTCCAGCGGCGCGACCGCGCGGCGCGTGGCGCGCGAACGCCCGGCCACACCGATGCTGGTTTTGACGCCCTCCATGCGCACCGCGCGCCGCGTGGCTCTATTGTGGGGCGCACACGCCGTGCCGACGAAAGACATAGGCAGCTTTGAAGAGATGATCGGCAAGGGAAAGCGCATGGCCTTGCGCCATGGCTTTGGTGAGGCCGGCTCCAAGCAGATTGTGCTGGCGGGCGTGCCCTTTGGAACGCCTGGCGCGACCAACCTGCTGCACATCATCACGCTCAAAGGCGATGAGCTGGAAAAGCACGAAGGTTAGGGGGCCGGCTTGCGCGCTTTATTGATAGCTCTGGCGCTCGCGGCGCTGATCGTCTTTGCGAGCCGGAATTGGGTAATCGATGATCGCGAGCTTGAAAGCTACGCCGGGGTGGAAATCGGCATGTCGCGAGAGCGCGCTGAGTCCAACCTTGAGCGGAATGGTTGGCGCAACGTGCGACTCGCAACGCGCGAGGTTAGGCTGTTTTCAGGATCACTCTGTGGGCCTGGTTACGCCAAGCATTACGTCAATGAAGAACGCCCTGATTCCACATTAGTCATTCAGACCAATGATAGATGCGCGGTCTCTCGAATAGTGCGGCGTGTTCGAACGCTGGAAATGTAGCCCCTAGGGAATCACCTACTCCGACACCGCACGCTGCGAGTGGAAGAAGTCTATCTTCCAGCGTTCATCTTCGTAGACCAACACCGCGGACTCCAGCCAGCGCACAGGCCTCACATTGGGCGGCGTGCCCGCGCTGCCCGTATTCTCCCAAGCCGACCACGCGACATTGCAGCGCACCTTGGTGTCCATCGGGCCGAGCGACCAATTAATCTCCACCCCCTCGTCGAGCGCTTGTATGATCACATCGGCGAGCGCTCGGCCTTCAAACCTCTCGCCCACGTCAAAGGAATACATCGACGGCGTGGTCACGCTTTCGAAAGGCACGCCATCTTTCCCCCGCAAAGCGTCAAAGAAGTCGCGGATGGTTTGCTCTACATCCGCGCGCGCCTGCGCGGGATCGGGGCATTGGGGAGACTGGGCTGAGGCGCTGTGCGGCAATGCAAAAGCGACGGCCGCGGCGAGCCATAGATGAGTTTTACGCATGCCCAAGAATTGCCGCGCACCCCGTCCAAGTCAATCATTCGCTTGTTCAAAGCGTTTTCAGTTCAGCTTGGCGCAACCCGTTGGTTTGTAGTGAGTTACCACACTATAAAACTATCGGCACAGACGAGGACGTTGTTCAGCTCAGGAGTGAATAATGGAACTCGCGCTTCCATGGTTTCAAGGCAGAAGACCCCAGTACAAGGCTAAACTCACCTACGCGGAGAAGCGCTTTGCGTTCGTGTTCGCCCTAGGGGTGACAGCGGCGCTCTTTGCACTCTTGGCGTTTATCTCGCCTGCGGAGGATAGGCTGGGGCCGCCCCATGAGGCTCTGACCGTGTTCACACTCTCCGTGGACGCCGAGGAGAGCGTGCAGCCCGACCCGCCCAAGGTCGACCAGCGCGAAATCTTGGCCGATACTCTGGAGGAAGCCGCGCCGGAAGGCGGTCAGCTTACCGTTTCGCCCGCGCCTGATCTGCTCATCGTGCCACAGGCCGAAATCACTCTCACCGACTGGTTGATCCCGGAGATCACACTGGCCGACACGGCTCTGGAATTCACACAAGGCGCGCCCAGCGACGGCGATCAGAGCAGCGGGCCGGAAGGTATCAAAGGCACGGGCGGGGATGGTGTTGCGGGCAACGGACTCGGCGGCGCTGGCAATGGCAAGGGCCGCGGCAATCAGCTCTTCGCCTCGTGGGCGCCAAGTATGAACTTTCAAAAGCTTAACACCTTCTACCCCGAAGACGCGCGCGGGGCTGGGATCGAAGGGTTCGCCCTGCTCAAATGCATGGTTTTGAAGCGAGACCGCGTGCGCGATTGCACTTTGGTTCAAGACGGGCCGGTCGGTCACGATTTCGGTCAGGCCGCGCTCGACGCGGAAGACATTCTGCGCGTGCGCGTGCGCAATCAGGTGGGCCGGCGCGTCTATAACGAGTGGGTGATTATCGAGACGGTCTTCAAACCCTCAGCGACGAAGCAAACCGCTAAGTCCGGCACCGTGACGGGCGACGCGGACGCGTTAACGCCTTAGCCGGCGGCGTCTGCCAGCCGCTTGCGCGCTTCCGCTTCACCAATCAGCGGCAAAAGTTCGCCCATATCGGGTCCGTGGTTCATACCCGTCAGCGCTTGCCTAAGCGGCAGGAAAAGCGTCTTGCCCTTGCGGCCCGTCTCCTCTTTCAACGCCGAAGTCAGCGCCCCCCAAGGATCCTTGCTCCACGTCAGCGTATCGCCTGCTTGAGCCAGATAGGCGCGGTCTTCGTCTGAAAATTCGACAGCCTCAATAGGGCCAGTCACAAGCCGCCACCATTCGCCCACTTCGGGGATCGTCGAGATATTCGGTCGAACCGCGTGCCATCCGGCTTCGTCCATACCTTCGGGCAGGCGCGCCTTCACCGCTTCGAATTCCATCTGGTGGACTATGGCTGTGTTAACCCGCTCCAATTCGGCGTCGTCAAACTTGGCGGGAGCCCGACCAAAGGTGGACAGATCAAACGTGTCGAGCAACGCCGCCCGGTCCGCAATCGGCTCCACCGGCAGCGAGGTGCCGAGGCGCGAAAGCAGCGCGATGATGGCTTCGGGTTCGATCCCCTTTTCGCGAAACGCGTCGCAGCCGAGCGAGCCGAGGCGCTTGGAGAGCTTGCCCTCCTTGCCCATCAGAAGCGCTTCGTGCGCAAAACTGGGAGGCGTGGCGCCAAGCGCGGTGAACATCTGGATTTGAACCGCGGTGTTCGAGACGTGGTCTTCGCCGCGCAGAACCTGTGTGATGCCCATGTCGATATCGTCGACCGTGCTGGGCAACATATAAAGCCACGAGCCATCGGCGCGGCGGATGACGGGATCGGAAAGCTGGGCGGGTTCAAATTTGGCCGCGCCGCGCACGCCATCTTCCCAAGCGATAGCCTCGTCGTGATCGAGCTTGAAGCGCCAGTGCGGTTGGATACCCTCGGCTTCTTTGGCCGCGCGTTCTTCGTCCGTGAGTTTCAGCGCCCCGCGGTCGTAGATCGGTGGCAGGCCGCGCCCCAGCAAGACTTTCCGCTTAAGCTCCAACTCCTGCTGGGTTTCGTAGGCGGGGTAAATCCGGCCCGCCTCGCGAAGCCGTTCAAACGCCGCTTCGTACCGATCAAGCCGCGCGGACTGGCGTTCTTCGCGGGTCCAGTCGATGCCAAGCCAGGTGAGGTCCGCACGGATCGCCTCGACATACTCCTCTTTGGATCGCGCCGCGTCGGTGTCGTCGATCCGAAGCACGAAAGCGCCGCCAGCCTCCTGCGCGAGCATCCAGTTGTGCAGAGCGGTGCGGATATTGCCGACGTGCAAACGTCCGGTCGGCGAGGGGGCGAAACGAGTAACGGTCATGGGGGCGTGCGTTAGACAGCGCCGTCATCCCCCGCAAGCGGTTCTCACGGCACAGCGGTCAAACGGCGTGAGCTTCTGCGGCGACGAGTGCGAGGACAGCGTCCCAAAGACGGTGAATGCGATCCGTGCGCACCAGCCCATCGATCTGAGCTTCAAAGCCGGGCCGGTCGCGATCACTCGCGCAATCGACGAGCGCCCCGATAGTGGCTTCGTCATGGGTGAGGCGCTGGCAGCAGAACCGCGAAACATGGACATTTTCGGGCCACGTCGCCGCCAGAGCCTGGCTCAGCGCCAACGACTTCGCCGCAATATCGACCCCACCAAGCCGCACCGCCAACTCGGGC
>JBCCKJ010000081.1:0-9229 GCA_039027455.1 Pseudomonadota bacterium
CAAGGTGCGGTCACCGGCTTCTCGTATCTTCTCAGCGACCCGAGAGGTGCGTTCCACCGTCGCCCCGGCGGGCATTTCGATTGACGCTGAGATAACATCGCCCTCGATATCCGGGAAAAAGGCGACTTTGATGATGCCCGCTGGCACCAGCGAAGCCATAATAATCAAGATCGCCGCCGCGCCAGAAATGACCACACCGGGCGCTTTCACCGAAAAATTCAGGGCGGTGTCGAGCGGGCCTTCGACAAAGGATTTGAAGCGGCGATCCACCGCGCCCTGCACCCGCTCAAAGAAGCGCGTGATCTGATTCCCCGCGTGCGCGCCGGCTGCGGGCAGATGCGACAGGTGATGCGGGAGGACCAACAGCGCTTCGACAAGGCTGAGAGCTAAAACCGCCACCACCACAAGCGGCACATCCTGCGTGATCTTGCCGATCACGCCGCCCGTCGCCAGCACCGGCAGCACAGAAACCATGCTGGTCAACACCGCGAAGATAACCGGCGTGCGGACGCGCTGCGCGCCCGCAATCGCCGCGCCGACGCCGGTGCGCCCGTTCTCGCGTTCCTGATAGATATTCTCGCCCACCACGACCGCGTCGTCGACCACAAGCCCCAACGCCAGAATGAAACCGAAGAGCGAGAACATGTTGATGCTCGATCCGATCGCGTCGAGCACAAACACCGCGCCGGTGAAGGTCGCGCCAATCCCCACCGCGCTCCAGAACGCCAGCCTCAAATCGAGGAAGAGCGTCAGCGCGATCAGAACAAGGATCAAACCAAAACCCGCGTTGCGCAGCAGCAGGCGATAGCGATCATCGAGAATCTGGGACTGATCGTTCCAAACCGCGTATTCGACGCCCGGAGGCGGCACGTAGGTGTCCTGCATGAAGGCTTTGACCGCCGCGGCGACATCCAGCACACGCTCGTCTGACGTGCGATACACATCCACAAACGCCACGGGCTTGTCGTTGAAGCGCGCGATCAGGTCTTCATCTTCGAACCCGTCGGTGATCTCGGCGATATCGCCCAGACGCAGCAGGTCGCCATCGCCAGAGCTGACCACGATGATGTCTTCAAAATCGGACTGGTCGTAGTTTTGCCCCACCGTGCGCAGGCGGACCTCTTCGTTGGCGGTATCGAGCGATCCGGCCGAGCTATCAAGGCTCGATTGGCCAACGACACGCGCCACATCGGGCAAAGATAGCCCCAGCGCCTGCAACCGATCCTGCGGCACATCGACAAAGATCTGATAGTCGCGCACCGAACTGGTTTCGACATACGAAACCTCGGGGAGGCTCGATATCTGATCTTCGAGCGCAAAGGCGGTTTCCTTGAGCGAGCGCTCCGAAATGTCGCCGAAGAGCGCGATGCGCAGGACAACCGAGCGCGTCGTGATCTCGCGGATATCGGGCTCGTCCGCCTCGGCGGGAAAGGTCTGAATCTGGTCGACCTCGGATTTCACTTCGTCCAGCGCGCGGGCGATGTCGGTTCCCTCTTCCAGCTCAACGTTGACGCTGCCTTGGCCCTCGCGCGCAGTGGCGGTGATTTTGTCCACCCCTTCAATCGCTTCGACCGCTTCTTCGATGCGTTGGACGATGGACTGCTCGATCTCAGCGGGGGTGGCGCCCGGATAATCCACCGAGACCTGAATGGTGTCGAGGCTGCTCTCGGGGAACACTTCCTGCACGATCCGGCCAAAGGCGATGATACCTGCCACGACCATCGCGATCATGAGCAGGTTCGACGCCACCCCGTTGCGCGCCATGAACGCAATCGCGCCCTTGCGATCGCGCGCGCGGTCACCGGGGCGCGGACGCGGCGGCGGGGTTGGCTCAGAGGAGATATCAGCGCTCATTCGCTGGCGGCGTCCTTGCTGTTGGCTCTGGGCGCTTTCGCGGCGTTCACACGCACTGGCATCCCGTCAATCGGCGCGGTCAGGCTGCTGGTGACCAACAGACCTCCCTTGCCTAGGCTTGGCGTCGCGACATAGGCGACGGCGTCGCTGCGCTGAATGACGCGCACAGGAAAGATGGCCAGCTTCCCGCCGCGAACCGCCCAAATCTGATTGCCCGGGCGCACGGCATCAGCCGGAATGGCGGCGTAGCTATCAAGGCTCGCGCCGGTGATTTCGACGTTAACGAACGCGCCCAGAAGCAACGGCGGCGCGCGGCCCTTCTCCCCATCGGCCACAGGGCGGCCCGCGGTGAGCGGCGATGGCACACGCACATAAACCTCGATGTTGCGCGTGGCGGCGTCGAGAATAGCGTTGGCGCGATCGACAAAGGCTGGCCATCGGTAGACCTTGCCCCCGTAAGTCGACGTGACCGAAGCCGCGACGCGCCCGCTGGAGGGATTGAGCAGTCCCGGGATCAAAGCCGCTTCATCCGGCGTCAGCGACACCCGCACCTCATAAGCGTCTGTCGCCACCAGCGAGCCGAGCCGTTCACCCGGTTGCACCAATTGGCCGATGGCGGCGCTTTCTTCGCGCACCAACCCACGGAACGGCGCGCGCACCCGGGTGCGACCTAAACGCAACTTCGCATCGGACAGGTTGGCTTCGGCCCGATCGCGTGACGCCTTGGCGCTTTGCAATTGCGGTTCGCGCGTGGCGAGACCTCGGCTCGCAGCCTGAGTCTCGGGATCAGGCAGCGGCAAAGCCGCCGCCGCTTCGATCTCTTCGACCGTACGTGGGGGGAGGATGCGCGCGCTCTTATCAAGCTGCTCAGCCACCGCTTTTTCGCGCGCCGCAAACCGGGTCAATTCTTCGCGCGCAATCTCGACTTCCTCTTCCGCTTCAAGCACGGCGACGCTTTGCGCGGCCACGTCCGCTTCCGCGGCGCGCACCTGATTAACGTAATCGCTCTCCTCGATCCGCAGTAAGGTCGCCCCGGCGGGCACCGCACCGCCTTCGCGGAAGCTTGGGTTTACATAGGTCAGGCGGCCCGAAACCTCCGCCGCCACCACGACTTCTTCGCGCGCCTGCACATTGCCCGATCCCAGCACAGGGATCGCGCCCGAAGCTTCCTTCAACGGCACCACTTCAACCAGCGGCGCCTGCTCGACCCGTTCGTCCTCCACCGGCTCGGGCCGAAGCGAAATCAGGATGGCTGCAATCACAGTCGCACCGCCAAGCAAAATGAGCGAATAGAGCAACTGGCGGCTCATGACGGATCTCCTTGATCGATTTCGGCGTCGTCGGCGGGCCGCATTTCGATGGCCACGGGCTCGATGCCATCGGCCCAATCGCCGCCAAGCGCGCGATGAACGCCAAGCCGGGCGAGCGCCGTGGACCGCGCGGCGGACGACAAGCTGGTCTCGACCGCGTAGACCGTGCGCAGCGCATCGAGATAGGGCAGGTAGCCACCCGTGCCGGCCTCAAACCGGCGCTTCTGAAGATCGAGAGAGCTGTTCGCTTCGGCCAGTTGCGCCGAGATCAGCCGATAGCGCTCGCGCTGTTGATCGTAGTCAGCGAGCGCGTTTTCCACTTCGCCAAACGCGCTGATAACGCTGCGCGCGTAGGCCGCCGCTTGGGCGTCGTAGGTGGCGCGCGCGGCGGCGATGTTCGCGTTGATCCGACCTGCGTCAAAAATCGGCGCGGTGACAGCCGCAACCAGAGAAGACGCCCAATTGCTCGAAAAATCGAACACGTTGCCGGGACTTCCCGCCTGCGTGCCAATCGACGCGCTGAACGAAATGGTCGGAAAACGATCCGCACGCCGCGCCCCGATCCGCAGCCGCGCGGCTTCGAGCCGTTCGTAGTTCGCCGCAACATCAGGCCTCTGCGCGAGAATTTCGATCGGGAGACCGGCAGGGACGGGCTCGAACACCAGACGTGGCCGCAGGGGCTGGCTCAGCGCTTCGTCAAGCTCGCTGGGATACACGCCAAGCAAAAGCGCCAATCGCGATTTCGTCGCCACGAGGGTTGAGCGAAGCTGCGGCAGCGCGCTTTCGCTTGAGCGCAAATCCTGACGGATCTGATAGAGTTCAAAACTGTCAACGAGGCCGCGCGAAAACCGTTCATCGGTGCGCTGAACGCGGTCTTGCAGGACTTCGATGGTGTTTTCGTTGAGGGTGATCTGCCGCGCGGCGTCGACGTAGTCGAAATAGGCTGAAATCGTCTCGGCCGCCGCGCTCAACTGCACCGTCTTCAAGTCCTGAGCGCTGGCGATTGCGTCTTGCCGGGCGGCGCGAAAATCGTCGCGCGCGCGACCAAACAGGTCGAGTTCGTACGACGCGCCCAAATCGAGAGTGTAGGCCTCGTTGTCGATCCGAGTTATTGGCGCGCCTCCGGCCAGATCGCCAAAGGCCAGACCGTCAATCGGTGTGCTGGTTTCGGTCGCGTTGCCCGTCAGATTGGCCTGCGGGATCAGCGCCGCACGCGACACGCGCGCCTGAGCGCTGGCCTGCCGTAAACGCGCCGCCGATTCCGCGATATCCAGATTGGATTGCAAGGCCTGATCAACGAGCTGATCAAGGACGGGGTCCTCAAACGCACGCCACCACTTTTGCGGAACATAGGCGCCCGCATCGCCAGCCCCGGCTTGCGCAAAGCTCTCGGGCATCTCGGCGGCCACGATCGGAGTCTCGCGATCGGGCGCCATGGAGACGCAACCGGTAAGCGCAACGCTGCCGATCAGCGCGAGGCTGACAGCGAGGATGGGCCGGGACGGAGGCGATACAGGCGAGAGGATAAGTATCACAATGCAACGCACTAGAGGCGCGTCGTATCCGCGCAAGCGAAACTTCGTAACCAAACGTCGCGCCAATATGCGCTTTTGTTACGCGCTAAAGGCGCTGGCGATGCTCAAGCGATAAGATAACAAGGAGGCTCACCCGACCCCTCGGTGAGCCTCCTTGCCTAGACCTAGGCGGCAAGCGCCTTGGGACGTTCCTCCTCAAAGGCGAGGCCGGGGCGATATCGCGCGTCGACCTTGCCGTTCTTGAGAGTGAAAAGATGCAACCAGCCGTTGTCGAACAGTTCGCGCACCTGTTCGTGGCGCTCGAACACGTCGAGAATGGCTTCCTGCGGCGCTTCGATCATCACCGAAAGGCGCAGCGGCTCGTGCATCAGCTTTTCGCCGTCGTGCACTGACTGCCATGGCAAACCGGCGCGCAAACGACCGCTATTGCCCTCGATCACCCCAAATCCGCCGACCACGTTATGGATCAACTTGTTGCCACCGCCGAACACCTCTGGCGCGACCGATGACCCATAATATTGGAGGCTGATCCAGCTTCCCACCACAACTGGGGCGGTGAGGATCAGTTCAAGGACGCCAAATCCTTCATCGCTTTGCCAATTGTAGGAATGCAGGAACGCGCGCCCTTCCAAGTCTTTGCCAGCGGTCGCCGCTCGGGGCGCCGCGATGAACGCGCCGCACCCGGCCAAGCCCCATTCAGGGCGCGTCTCGGCCCAGTTGGTGGCGCGGACATCGAGGCTCTGCCACTTGGCTCCGGGTAACTTGGGCGCACGCTCCGCCCGGGCGATCCACTTCGCTTCGTCCAACCATTCGCGCACAAGCATCAAATCTTGCCCGGAAGTGTCGACGTCTTCCTCAAACAAGCTGATCGTATCGGTCGCGGTGTCGTGAATACCGGCGATGAAAACGGTATCTTCGGGAACGTGCAGCCCGCGCTCCGCCAAACCGGCTCGCGCCTCGGGATCGTTGAGTATTCCCGCCAGAACCCGCGCCGACACGTCGCCGGCATGCCCACCGCACGCGCCGCATTGATACGCGCTTTCATGCGGGTTGTTGGTGACCTTGCTCCCGTGACCCAACAGCAGGATGACCTTGGCAAAATTGGTCGTCAGGCTCATCGCGCCCAACACCGTGGCCGCCGTGCTCACTTTCATACTCGCTGAAAAACCGCCGACCACTTCGGGCATGGGCTCAACGGCGGCCGTCTTTTGACCAAGGCCTAGCGCGTCCTTCACCAGTTTCGCGATGTAAAGCGGCCCCATCGATTCCACGAAGGCAAAGGAGGACACCGCCGCTTGTTTGAAGCGGCCAAACGCGCGCGCGGTCCGCGCTTTGATGCGCGTGTCTATGTCGGCTTCGGGATCACCCTCGCTGGTCGTTTCCATACCCGGATTTAGCAGAACGGGCAGACGGTTCTGGATCAGATCCGATCCGTGCGGGCGGTGCGCAATCGGCAGGCCAAAGAACCCGGCAAAGCCCAGCGTTTCAATCGAAGCGTCGACGCTTTCCAGCGCGCGGCGGAAGACTTCTGAGCGCACATCAATGCAAAACGCCGCTTGCAGCTCAGGCCGTCCCTCGACCACATCAGCCCCATCAAGCGCAGCTTTGAGACGCCGCTGATGCGCGCGGTCCGCCGCATCCTGAAAAATAGCCAGCGTCACCTGCTCCTGCGTGGGCTCCACCGGGCAGGCATGCCCGGCAAGCGTATCGGTCCACTGATCGGCCACTTCAGGGAATTGCTCCAGCAGCGCCTCTTCCCAAATCAGGCGGATCGCTAGAAGATCAGCCAGCGTGCGATCCACCTCGCCCGCGAGTTCCGCTTGCCACAGCATCCAGCGCGCGTGTTGCGCCCATCCGCCAAGGCTCATGTAAAGGCGATGGAACGCGGTCTCAGCCGCATCACCACTCAGCCCCAGTTTGTCCGAAGCGAACAGAATGGCGCGCTCCGTGGTGTCAGGCGCCGCAACGACATGCGCGCAGAAGCCTTTCAAACCTGCAACTTCCGGCGTCAGATCGTGCGCGGCCCAAGCGCGCCACGCGGCAAAGGCCTGCACGCCGGGCGTGGGCGACCACAGCGCTTGACCGCGATCGAACTGTCCAGCGGCCCACTGGCCGAACGTCTTGTCGATCACGGAGGGCCAATCAATGCCGGAAACCCGGGCGGCCAAATCAGCAATCGTCGGCAAGGCTGGCGCAGGTGCGGCGTTGGCAAGCGCCGAAGCGGACAATTTAAGCGCGGCCACCGTTCGGTGTTTCAGCGGCGACGAGTTCGCCTCCAGCGCGGCCTCTAGATCTTCGTCAAGGATATGGCCCGTGCGCATCGCCTCGGCGTAGGCGTCTCCTGTCTGCGTCAACCGGGTGCCCGCGACACGCGACAAGCGCGCGGTCGCCCTCGCCAGATCTTCGCCCGCCTGACCAAGGAAGGGATTGACCGCCACTGTCGCGTCCAGCGGAAAGGCCGGGGGCACAGCGCGCGCTGCGGCTTCAGCCGCGCTCAGCACTTCTGAAAGGCGGGCGGGGGTGATTTGCGGGGTGTTGAGAAACATCGGTGGCTCCGCCTACGGCTTACTGCGAGGTGCCCTTGGTCGCCGCAAAGCCACCAATGGCGCGGTCGAGCAAGGCGTTGAGATAGAGGCCATTGGCTAAGTGGACGCGCAGGCCAGCGGTCGAAGGATGGTGCGCCCACAGCGGGAAGAGAGCTTGCGCGAAAGCGACCAGTCCAAAGGATGTGACCGCGACCACTATGAGAGCCCATTCCAAGGGCCCGGGAACGGGCGCCGTGGGGAGAAACGGCCCCCAAGCGGCCTGCGCCAAAACCTGAAAGCTGAAGTAAGCGATCGCCGCGAGCAAAGAGGATCCGACCAAACGCTGAGTCAATTGGCGTGGGGCTAGATCGGCAAGACCCTGCGCAACCATGTAGGCGACGCCGAAGATCAGGATCGCTCCCAGCGCCAGCGCTTGCGGCGTCTTGGGACCAAACACGAAGATGAAGGCGCCTGCGATAATGGCGTACAGCAAGATCGCCAGCGCAAAAGAGTTGACCACCGCTTTGACGTTTGGCGCAGCGACGGGGCCGGGCCGCCGGATACTGGTGACTTCGTTCACGGCCCCGCCCGAAGACAGGAAGGCGTGGGCTTTATAAAGCGAGTGAGCGACAATGTGCAGCAGCGCGAGTGTCCAGAGGCCAAGGCCGCATTGCAGCAGCATAAAGCCCATTTGCGAAACGGTGGACCACGCCAGCGCCGTCTTCACCGCGCTCTGCGTCAGCATAACCGCGGCGCCGAACAGCGCGGTCAATCCGCCGACCATCACCAGCGCGGCCATCGCGCCGGAACTCTGTTGGACCAGTTGCGCGTTGGCGATCAGCAACACGCCGCCCGAATTGATGATCCCTGCGTGCAGCAAAGCGGACACCGGCGTGGGCGCCTCCATCACTTCGGTCAGCCAGCCGTGAAGCGGGAAAGACGCGGTTTTGAGCGCGGCGGCGGCAATAAGGAAAGAAATCGCAGCGCCGCCGGTGAAGCCTAGCGGCTGCTCGGAAGCCGCCGCGCCGAGCGCGGCCAGATCCAGCGTGCCAAAGGTCCAGAACAGCAGGCCCGCTGAGGCAACAAGCAGAACATCTCCGGCGCGCCACACCAAAGTAAACTTGGTTGCTGCGCGCTGCGCTTCGGGGCGATCGGGGTAGAAGAGCAGAAGCCGCTTGAGCGTCAGGCCGACCGCGAATGTGCCCAGCACCAGAGTGGCGAAACTGCCTGCCTGCGCGAACACGAGAACCGAGGCGAGGGTCGTCAGCATCAGCGCGTGAAACGCGCCTTCGCGTTCTTCACCATCGAGATAGCTGCGGCTGTAACGCATCACGATCCAGCCGATAAACCCAACCAGCAGTGCCATCGTCGCGCTTACTAAGTCCGCGCGAAGCGAAAGCTGGAAAGGCCCGGAAAGGATCGACACCGGCTGAGCCGCGCCTGCAATCACTTGAGCCAAGCCGCCCGCGCAAAGCGCCAGAGCCAACAGCGCCACCGCTTCGGAGAGACGTGGCAGAATTCCAGGGCGCTGACCGGGCCGATACGCCGCAAAAATCGCGGCCAAGATCAGCGCAATCGGTGCAAAGAAAGACAGCGAGAGGGCGAGCGGCATCGAATAGGGGCTCCGGGGAATCAAAACAGGAAGCGGGGCTGGAAGAGGAGATAGCGCCCATCGACTGATAGAAAAAATACATATAATTTGGCTTATTGTTCGCTATGTTAGAACTATGGCTAATCTGAACCTGCACCACCTCCGGCTGTTTCGTGCGGTGGCGCGCGAAGGCACTCTCACCGGCGCCGCGCGGGCGCTCAACCTGTCGCAAAGCGCGGTTTCGACGCAGATCAAGGCGCTCGAAGCGTCTCTGGGCCACGATCTGTTTGAACGTCGCGGACGCAACCTCGAGATCACCGAAGCGGGGCGTATCGCGCTTGATCACGCGGACGATATCTTTCGCACCGCTGACCACTTGTCGGCCACTCTCGACAGCGCCGAGGGGCAACGCCG
>JBCCKJ010000082.1:0-9076 GCA_039027455.1 Pseudomonadota bacterium
ATGGTCCATGAATCACGGCGCGCTTGAGGTGATGGAGCTTTGGGAAAGCAACGTTCCCGAAGGCAAAACCACCGATCTTCGCAAGGCTGTGGCTGCGCCCGAGGGCGAAAAAATTATCGCAGGCTGGGTGGTATGGCCAGACAAGGAGACCCTGACGAAAGCCCAAGAGGCGATGGCCAATGGTGAGGGCTTCGAGGGCTATCCCGAAGGCGACCCACCCTTTGACGGCTCGCGCCTTATTTGGGGCGAGTTTGAACCTGTTCTTATGAAGGGGCGCTAAGCCTATGGCGGAATTTACCTTCTACACCGTCGCCATGAGCCGCGGTCAGATTTCGCGCTGGGCTTTGCATGAAGCGGGCGCGGACTACGACCATGTGATGATGGATTGGGACGCTCGGCCAGAAAGCTACAAAGCAATCAATCCGATGAACAAGGTGCCCGCCTTAGTCCACCATCATGGCGATCACGATCACGTGGTCACCGAAGCGGCCGCGATCAATCACTATCTGGCCGAAACGCATCCCGATAAGGGGCTGTTGCCCAATAGCCATGAGATGTCGTCCTATTTCCGATGGCTGTTTTTCGCAGCCGGGCCACTTGAGCAGGCCGTTGTGGGCAGAGCGATGGGCTGGGAAGTGCCGCCCGAAAAAACGACGATGGCCGGTTTCGGCTCGCTCGAACTTGCGTTGGAGGCGGTGGAAGGCTGGCTGAAAGTCAACGATTTTGCCGCCGGCAGCCGCTTCACCATGGCGGACACGTATTTGGGTAGCCAATTCGTCTGGGGTCTGCGTTTTGGGTCGATCCCAGAAACGCCCGCCTTCAATGCCTATGTCGAGCGGATCACCCAGCGGCCTGCCTACGGCGCAGCCAATGCAATTGATGCGAAGTTGATCGCTGAGGCGGCGAGCTAAGTCAGCGCCGCACTTTTACGCAGTAGTTGATATGCTTCGACAACCGCGTTGAGGCGCGTTTCGAAGCTGCGGTCCCCACCATTGCGGTCGGGATGGTAGCGGCGCACGAGTTCGGAATAGCGACGGCGCAGGCGTGGCTTATCGGTGTCTGAGCCAAGACCCATCACCTCCAACGCCTCAGCCTCTTCGCGGCTCCAGCGTCCGGACATCGCAGCCTTTGCGGTACGTTCCGCGCGACTGCGAATACCTCCGGCGCGCGCCGAAATCGCTTCCAGAGGATCATCAAAATCCGCCCAGCGCGGCATGCCGTCTACCGCCGCCCGAGGTGAAAACGCCGCGCTTTCCGTTCGCCAGCCGGACACGGGAGATTGCGCGTTGAAGATTTCCTCAGCGCTCATTCCTTCAAACCAATCGTATCCCGAATTGAACTCACGCACGTGCTCGAGGCAGAACCAGCGCCATTCCCCCGGCCCGTCAAAGCCGTTTGGGCGATAGCCCGGCGCGCGAAACTCACCCGCTTTGGTGCAGCCGGGCCAGTCGCACTGCCGATCCACCGTTTCGTATCGACCATGGAACTTGGTTGAAGACATAAGGGTTGAGAATGGGGTTTTGCGCCCCAAATGCCAACCCGCCCAATCATGCAAAGAAGGAAACATCGCTGATGAGCCGCCCGGTCGCCGAAGAAATGCGCGAATTGCTGGAAGCCGCGTTTGAGCCGACCGGCCTTGAGATCATCAACGACAGCGCGCAGCACGCTGGGCACGCAGGCGACGATGGTTCGGGCGAATCTCACTTCACTCTGGTGATCGAGGCGGAGGCCTTTGCCAGCATGAACCGGCTGGCCCGCCAACGCGCTGTGATCGCGGCGCTCGGCGACATCGTGGGTGAACGGGTGCACGCCGTCGCTATCAAAGCCAGCGCGCCAGCGTCGTGACCCACGCATCACATCTGCGCGTTCGCCGCGCGGCAAGAAGCGTCGTTTTGAGCGAGGCGGGCCGTATCCTCCTGTTTCGCTTTGAGCTAACCGACCGCCCACCCTTTTGGGTGACGCCGGGTGGCGAGTGCGAGCCGGAGGAGAGCTTCTCCGAAGGCGCACGACGCGAACTCTTCGAGGAAACAGGCCTTTCGCCCCGAAACATGGGAGACGAAATCGCGCGCACGACACCGCAATTCGTAACAGTCGAAGGCGAGCCAGTTCAGGCCGACGAACGCTATTTCCTTGTGCGCACCGGGGATGAAACCATCTCAACGGCGCATCACACCGAATTGGAAAAACGCGTGATGACCTCGCACCGCTGGTTTGACCTTCGCGAACTCATGGATTGGCCCGAAGACATCTTTCCCACAAACCTCAACGAAATAGTCGCTAGCGCGTCGGATCGCTCATTGCCCTAGTTCGCGCGTCTGGTATCGCGGGCGCAAATAGGGAAAGGGAGAGATCATGGATTACAACGGCAAAGTCGCTTGGATCACCGGGGCGTCTTCTGGAATTGGCGCGTCTCTGGCTCGTGGTTTTGCCAGTCGCGGCGGGCACGTTGTGCTATCGGGTCGCGATGAGCAGCGCTTAGCGCAAGTGGCGGCGGATTGCGGCGAAACGTTAGTCTTGCCTTTCGATGTTCGCGACGACGCCGCGCTGGCAGAGGCCACAGCCGAAGCTATCGCGTGGAAGGGACACGTCGATCTTGGCGTGGCCAACGCCGGAATCTCCCAGCGCAGCCGCGCGCTGAAAACCGACATGCAGGTCTATCGCGATATCATTGATATCGATCTCACCGCCCAGATCGCGTTTTCGCAAAGCCTGATCGGCCATATGGCGGGGCGCGGCTCGGGCGCGCTCGCCTTTATCTCATCCATTGCCGGAAAAGTGGGTGTTCCGATGCGCACCGCCTATTGCGCGGCCAAATTCGGGCTAGCCGGATACGCCGATGCCTTGCGCGGCGAGCTTTCAATCAACGGCGTCAACGTTCACGTGATCTATCCCGGCTCGGTCGCGACCAATGTCAGCCGCAACGCGCTCAACGCCGATGGCACCGCGCGCGGCGTTTCGGACAAGGCGATCGACGAAGGCATCAATTCCGATGAGGCGGCCACGACCATGCTCGACGGCATGGCGAACGGCGAACGCGAGATCATCGTCGCGGAGGGCATGGAGCTCGCGATGGGCGATATGCGGCGCACACCGGACGCTTTGTTCGACCAAGTCGCGGCGTTGGTCGCTTCGGGATACATGGACAAGATGGAAGCGCAGAGCTGAGCGCGCAGGGGTTCAAAATGGAACAAAAGCGCGTTCACCTGCCTAACGGCATCCATCTTATGTGCGTCGATGAAGGCCCGGTTGACGCACCGGTCCTAATCTTCCTCCACGGCTTTCCCGAAAGCCACCGCACGTGGCGCCACCAGATCGCCCATTTCAAGGATCGCTATCGCTGCATCGCGCCCGATCAGCGCGGCTATCGCCAATCGTCCAAACCGCAAGAAGTGGGCGCCTACACGCCCAACAAGTTGATCGGCGATATCTTCCTTTTGGCCGACGCTCTGGGAATCGCGAATTTCACCATTGTGGGCCATGATTGGGGTGGTGCCATCGCGTGGGGTGTCGCTCTGGCGGGCCAGCATGCGAGGGTGAAGCGCGCGATCATCGCCAACGCGCCGCACCCCTTGGTCTTCCAGAAATTGCTCTACACGCATCCGGGGCAACGCGAGGCCAGCCAGTACATCCGCGGCTTTCGCGATCCCGCCAACGATCCGCTGATCAAGGATCGCGGGCTGACGGGGCTCATGCAGCAAGAGGTGAAATGGGACAGGCCCAGCGCGATGGAGCCTGAAGAACGCGCCGAACTGCTGCGCGACTGGCAAAACCGTGACGCCGCCTTTGGGATGATCAATTACTATCGCGCCAGCCCGATGGTGGTGCCCACCATGGATGAGCCGTTTGAGTTGCCCACCGACTACACACCGCCAGACCTTCCCAAGCTGACAATACCTACGCTGGTCATCTGGGCGATGGACGATCTGGCGCTGCCGCCTGAAAACCTTGAAGGTCTGGATGAAGTGATCGACCCGCTCACTGTCGTCCAAGTGCCCGATTGCGGGCATTTCGTGCCTTGGGAAGCTCCTGAAGCCGTGAACACGGCTATTGAAAGATTCCTGTCACCTTGACACACTAACTTGTCAGTCCCCTTTGACGAGAAAGCCCCGCCGTGAAATCGGCCAAAAGCAGAAATTCCCTAGGCTTCACGGCCTTGCGAAACGTTGCCAACGCTGCGCGATGGGATACGCTCGCACATGAGCGGTTTACTCCGGAGCGCGGCGCGATTCGGTTTCACACCCAACAACCCAAGCCCAAAAATTCATCATCGAACATGAGCAGGAAGGTCCGATGACAGAGCTGGAATTCCAGTTCCGATGGCGCACGGAAACTCAAGTGCATGCGCCGCCTTACCCCTGCCCATGATCAAAAGGAGATGAAGCATGGCCAACCCCCTAGAACACTCCCACGTTTTTCGAATTATCGGTAACTCTGAGAAAAGCGTCGAGGACGCGATGCGCCAAGGGCTTATGGAACTGACCAACCCCTACGCTGGCCACACGCATCATGAAGGCTATCGCTTCACCGCCTTTGAAGTGGTCAAAATCGCGGGACTTCTCGACCACGACGATGACCCCTCGACTTTCGACGTCTCGCGCTATTCGGTGACGATGGAAGTGACCGCTGTGCATCGCCATGACGAAAGCTCGGAATCAGGCGGTGCGGTTCTTTAGAGCACTGACATCACGTTTTGAGCCGTAGATGCTGCGATTTCGGCTGCATCGGCGGCACGTAAACCCAGCGGTGGGCGGCCTAGGACTCTAGGTCGCCCCATTGCACCCATTCACCGTGGGGATGCGCGAAGGCGAGCAGATGGGCCTCACCCGCGCCCTGCGTACCGTCCCAATAGCGCACATGGAGTTCGTGGCGGAAAGTCTCTGGGTTTGTCTCAAGGCTGACCCAGGCCAGCGGCCTGTCGCGCGTCGCCTTCGCGCCGACTTCCTCAAACAGCGCGGTAATCGCATCCTGTGTGGCGGCTGGCATGTATTGCCACATGATTGAGTGGAACATCGCTCGGGTGGTGCCGTCGACTTGCGGGCGCAAAAGCATCTCGGCGACAAACTCCCCTGCGTCCTTCTCGACCACGTCCGGCGCAAGCTCTCCGGCCAGTTGAATAGCGGCCTCAATCCGTCCCATGCGCGCGGCGGCCTCGGGCCAAACATAAGACTTCAGCCGCAGCGCCGCTGCGGGATCGGAAAGATTGATCGGAGAGACATCGCAGCCGCGAACCGAGAGGATGGCAAAGTCATCCGGCGCTACGGGTGGCGCACCCTTACCGCGCCACTCGGGCCTAATCCGCATGGGAGAGCGCTCTGAGCCCTCCCGAGTCCCGCCCAGATCGTAGAAATACCGGTCCATCATGGTGTTGACGCCGGCGCTCGCGCCCAGTTCAAACAACTCAAAGCGCGGGACAACGCGCTGTGCCAGCCACAAAAGCCCCGCCATAATGCTGGCGGAGCGTCCGGCCTCATTGGTCTGCGGCGGACCGTCGAGCCATGGCGCGAGCGCGGCGTCGTGCTTGACCACCATATCGAGCACGATCGCATCAATCTGCGCTTGGTCGATCAGATCGCCCGAGTAAGCCGGCACCAGCCGATCATCCACGCCGGTGAGCGCTAGATGATGCAATCCGCCCGTGACCCGCAGCGGCATAGCGTCTTTTAGGGTCAACCCTGCCCATTCGCGCATTCGGCGCCCCAGTTCCGTGTCGCTTTCACGCACTTTGGGCAGCGAGCGAATAATACGCGCGGTGCACGCCGCGCCTGCCTTTTCGGCGTGGTCGGCCTGCCATTTGACCGCCTCGTCAAATTCTTCGATAGCCATGATCCCGGTCTGTGCCACGCCTCTTCCTCCCGTTTCGCTTCGCAGCGTTGCTCTTTGAGCGCTCAGTCCCTAAGTGCGCTCCCGCAATGACCTCCGCGCAAACCGACCAAAACCCCGTACAGCTGACCTTCGCTGTGCCGAAAGGGCGCATCCTTGATGAAGCGCTTCCTGTCATGGCGCGCGCGGGCGTGGTGCCCGAGGATAGCTTTTTCGACAAGGGCAACCGAGCGCTTTCCTTCGACACGACGCGCGAAGATATGCGGCTTATCAGGGTGCGCGCCTTCGACGTCGCAACCTTTGTCGCCCACGGCGCCGCGCAAGTCGGGATCGTAGGATCCGACGTGATCGAAGAGTTTGACTATGCCGATCTGTATGCGCCGGTTGATCTCGACATCGGACATTGCCGTCTTTCGGTGGCGCGCCTTGAAAGCGACACCATAAATGAAGCCGCAGCCAGCCACCTGCGGGTCGCGACCAAGTACCCGAATTTGACACAGAAATTCTTCGAACGACGCGGCGTACAGGCTGAATGCGTGAAGCTGAACGGGGCGATGGAATTGGCACCGTCACTGGGTCTGGCCCGGCAGATCGTTGATCTCGTGTCCACGGGGCGCACTCTTCAGCAAAACGGATTGGTCGAGACTGATCGCTTGCTCGACATATCGGCACGTCTGATCGTCAACCGCGCGGCGCTGAAAACCGACCCTCGTATTGCGGCTCTGGTCGCCGCGTTCCGGGCTGACGCGGAAGAGCGCGCTAATGCGGACAAGGACGCGGCCTGATGCAAACGCTTTCCACGCTCGATCCCGACTTCGAAAAGCGCTTCGCTCGCATCGTCAATTCACGGCGCGAGGCCGATAGCGATGTCGCTGGACGAGTGTCTTCGATCCTCGCGGATGTGAAAGCAACGGGCGACAAGGCTCTGGTTGACTTTACCCAGCGTTTTGACGGTTACGCGCTGGCTGACGAAACCGATTGGATCGTCTCGAAAGAGCGTATGGAAGAGGCCTATCATGGCCTCGAGCCCGAATTGCGCGACGCGCTGGAACTCGCCGCCGCGCGCATCCGATCCTACCACGCAGCGCAATTGCCTGCGGATCGCGACTACACCGATGACACGGGCGTTCGCTTGGGCGCGATCTGGCGGGCGGTGGACGCCGCCGGGCTTTACGTTCCCGGTGGGCGAGCGGCCTACCCTTCTTCGCTGCTGATGAACGCAATTCCCGCGCGTGTCGCGGGGGTCGAGCGCGTGGTCGTCGTCACACCCACGCCCAAGGGCAATTCCAATCCGCTCGTACTGGCGGCGGCGCATGTTGCCGGGATTGACGAGATGTGGCGGATCGGCGGCGCACAGGCCATCGGCGCGCTGGCCTATGGCACAGAGCGTATCAAGCCCGTCGACGTCATCACCGGACCAGGAAACGCCTATGTCGCCGAGGCTAAGCGTCAGCTCTATGGTGTGGTGGGCATCGATATGGTCGCCGGACCGTCAGAAATCCTTGTCATCGCTGATGGCGAGAACGATCCTGACTGGACCGCCGCCGACTTGTTGAGTCAGGCCGAACACGACCCGTCCTCGCAGAGCATCCTCATCACCGATGATGAAGGGTTTGCCCGCCAAGTCGAAGACAGCGTCGATCTGGCGCTGGCCAAACTCGAAACAGGCAAGCGCGCGAGAGAATCCTGGGACGCGCACGGGGTTATGATCGTAGTCAACGATTTAGCGACCGAAGCCGCCCCATTGGCTGATCGACTGGCGGCGGAACACGTCGAACTTGCGGTCAAAGACGCGCTGGCCGAAGACCTCTTGCAGAAGATCCGTCACGCGGGATCTGTTTTCTTGGGTCGGATGACGCCAGAAGCGGTTGGCGACTATGTGGCCGGACCGAACCATGTTCTTCCCACCGGGCGGCGCGCGCGGTTTTCCAGCGGGCTTTCGGTGCTTGACTTCATGAAGCGGACCAGCTTCCTTGGTCTCGACAAAACCTCGCTCGAAGCCATTGGCCCCGCTGCGGCCACGCTCGCGCACGCGGAAGGCTTGCCCGCGCACGCGCAATCGGTCGAGGTGCGCCTCAAATGACAACGCCCCCTCGCTCTCAGGCCCGATCCACCGCCCGCTTGGCGGCCGTTCAGGCGCTGTATCAACAGCAGATGGAAAGCACGCCCTTGCCAGAGCTGTTGGACGAATTTCGCGAGCACCGTCTCGGCCGCCAGATCGATGATGAAGATCACGGCGAAGCCACTTATGCGGACGCCGAAGTCGAATTCTTTGACGATTTGGTCCGCGGCGTGGACGCGCGGCGAGAGGAGATAGACGAGCTTTTGGTGTCTCGTCTTTCGGATGGCTGGACCCTCGCGCGATTGGATAAAACCATGCTGCAAGTCCTGCGGACAGGCGCGTACGAGTTGATCGCCCGTGCCGATGTGCCGACTGCAACGGCTATCAATGAATATGTCGATGTGGCGAAAGCCTTCTTCGATGATCGTGAAGCCAAGTTTGTGAACGGCATCCTCGACGCTGTGGCGAAGAACGCGCGAAACTGATCCATCTACGACACCAGTCTAGGTTGCGAACCAATAGACTTTATTCCTGTCCCTCAACCCTCTAGGTTTCGTGCTGGGATCACAGGGATGACTAAAGCGCATGAATGAATTGGAGTTTCTCGCAGGGCTGCGAGACTTGCCATTGCACCAGGGATCGCGCGATCTTCTGGACGACTGCGCGGTGCTAGAGTTTGGGTCGGAAACGCTCATCCTGACGCACGATATGATGGCAGAGGGCACCCACTTCGAACCCGAAGCCAGCATGGCCGACGTCGCTTGGAAACTCGTCGCGATGAACTTGTCCGACCTTGCCTCGAAAGCGGCGGAACCCATTGGGGCGCTCGTTGGCGTTTCTCTAGGACGGGACGACACGGGCTTTCTGAGTGGCCTTCGCGACGCGCTTTCGGTGTACAATCTCCCGTTGCTCGGCGGCGACACGATTGCGGCAACGGGACCGAGCACGTTCGGCATAACCGCCGTTGGGCGCGCGACGCACAAACCGGTTCCCTCAAGAAAGGGTTCGAAAGCGGGCGACGCGGTTTTTGTGACCGGCATTATTGGGCGCGCTATGCTGGGATTTGAAGGGTTTGCCCAGCATCTGGACGCGTTCAACCGCCCTCAACCCCGACTGTCCGAAGGTCGCGCATTGGCTCCGGTGGCCAGCGCGATGATGGATATCTCGGACGGCCTCTTGCTCGACGCGTGGCGG
>JBCCKJ010000083.1:0-9027 GCA_039027455.1 Pseudomonadota bacterium
CGCGCTTTTGTCCGGCGTGTCGACAAGGAAATCGCCAATCGCGCGCGCGATGTTCATACCCGACATGCGCCGCGCGACGACCGAGGGCGTCAGAAAATTACGCCTGAGGAAGTCCGCCATCGTGTCCGCGATGCGGTCTTTATTCTTAGGGATGATTGCGGTGTGCGGGATCGGCAGGCCGAGCGGATGGCGAAAGAGAGCAGTCACGGCGAACCAATCGGCTAATCCGCCCACCATCGCAGCCTCAGCAAACGCGTTGAGGTAGCCCCAACCGGGGTGTGCGTCGGGGGCCGCCGCAGGCCCGTGCGTGGTGAAGAACACCACCGCCATCGCGGCGAGCAGGCCGGTCGCGGACCATCGCATGCGCCGCGCGCGATCCTCGTTCAAGGGTTCGCCGCCAAACGGCGAACGCGAAGAAGAGGAGACGGGTTGCGGCGCGTGCATAACGCTTACCCTGTGCCGGAAAAGCGCGCCCGCGTCATCCACCGCGTCACTCACGGCGGGGCAGGAACCCGCTTATTCGGCGGGCTCCGCTCCGGGCGGAAGCGGCTGCGCGGGGCGTGGTGGCACCGGGCTGACGGGCGCAGCGTCGCCATGATCCTCAGCGTCTCCGGGCTTATATGTCAGCATGCGTTTGCGAATCCACGGCCCGACACGCTTCTCAAAGCCATCAGCCAAGCTAAAGCCCGCGGGGACGATCAGCAGCGTCAGCAAAGTGGACATGATCAAACCGCCAATAACAACAATGCCCATCGGTTTACGCCAAGCCTCGTCACCGGTGAGCGAGAGCGCCGTCGGCACCATGCCCGCCGTCATCGCCACCGTGGTCATAACGATCGGCTGCGCGCGCTTATGACCCGCTTCGAGCAAAGCTTCGAGCTTCTCTGTACCGGTTGCCATTTCCTCAATCGCAAAGTCGATAAGGAGAATCGAGTTCTTCGAGACAATGCCCAACAGCAAGAGGATGCCGATATAGACGGGCATGGATTGCGGCTGACCCAAGAGCCAAACCAGAAGAATACCACCGAGCGGTGCGAGCAACAGCGAGGTCATATTGACCAGCGGGCTGACCACACGCTTGTAGAGCAACACGAGGCAAGCAAACACGAGAAGGAAGCCCGCGATGATCGCGATTTTGAGGCTTTCCTGAAGCTCTTGCTGCCATTGGTCTTCACCAACAACATCGCGGATCACACCGGTGGGCAGGTTCTGAAGCGATGGCAAGGCGTCGATCTGCTGCTGCGCGGTGCCCTTCAGCACACCGTCAGCCAAGTCTGCGCCGATGATCACGCGGCGGTTCTGGTTGTAACGCTGGATCACCGTCGGGCCTGCGCCAAATTCAATATCCGCCACCCGTGACAAAGGCACTGTGCCGCCGGTGATGGTGGGCACGGGCAAGTTTTCAATCGTGGTGAGATTGGTACGGTCGTCTTCGCTTAGCTTCACCTTGATCGGGATTTGCCGGTCAGAAAGCGAGAAGCGCGCGGCGTTCTGCTCAATCTCACCCAGAGTCGCGATACGGATCGTCTGGCTGAGCGCGATAGTGCTGACGCCAAGCTCCGCTGCGATCTCTCGGCGCGGGGTGATGATCAATTCGGGCCGGTTCACATCGCCGCTCACACGCGGAGCGATCAGAGAGTTCAGCCCCTTCATTTCTTCGATAAGCTGCGTCGCAGTCTGGTCGAGCAAGTTAGGATCCGATCCCGCCAGCATCAGCGACATATCGCGTCCCGAACCAAACCCGCCACCATCGGATTCAAATCGGACACGCGCATCCGGAATCTTGGCGAGCTCTGGAGCCAGTTGGCGCTCAAATTCAATCGACGTGCGCTCGCGGTCGTCGCGCAGATTGATAAAGATGCTACCATTACCAATGCGGATACGCTCGAGCGCGTAGTCGAATTCCTGTTGCTGCTCGAGGATATCGGTGACCTGATCGACCACTTTCTTGGTGGTTGCGAGAGTGGAGCCGGGCACCAATTCGATATCGACCGTGCTGCGGTTGTCATCGGTCTCGGGCTGGAACTGGCTCGGAATTTGCGTGAACAGCAGCACCGTTACCAGCAAGGAGAACCAGCCAATGGCCAGCATCCAGACCCGGTGATCGTAGAAGCGCGCGACCAGATAGCCGACGGCGTTTGTACGACTGGCCGTGCCGACCACCTCAATAATCTTGAGCACGCCCCAACCGGCCACAAATGAGAGGATCGAAACGAGGAGCAGAATGACAATCTCGAATGTCTTGGAAACGAGGAAGTATCCAAAGCTGTTCGAATCGCTTGAGAACGCGTTGGCCGCGTTTTCAGGAATGTTGAATTCGCCGATGAAGTTGGACGCCCCAAACATCGCCCCGGCAGAAACGCCGAGCAAGACGAGCACGACAATCAGGAGACTTGGCACGTAGAGCCAACGCCATTTGGGCGGTTCAACATTGGCGCGACGTTCGCGCATCTTGCCAGTGTCCAATGTCCAAGCGAGGACGCGCATGTAGAGGTCCATCATCGGGCCTTCGCCGTGCGAGGCGTGCCCTTTGGAATCGAGGAAATACGCCGCCATCAGCGGGGTCACCATGCGAGCGACCGCCAGCGACATCAACACGGCAACGACGACCGTCAGACCGAAGTTCTTGAAGAACTCGCCCGAGATACCGGGCATCAAGCCAACGGGGAGGAAGACCGCGACAATACAGAAACTGGTCGCCACAACCGGCAGGCCGATTTCGTCAGCGGCGTCGATGCTCGCTTGATAGGCGGTCTTACCCATGCGCATGTGGCGCACGATGTTCTCGATCTCCACGATCGCGTCATCGACCAAGACCCCCGCCACAAGGCCAAGCGCCAGAAGCGAGAGGAAGTTCAGGTTGAAGCCCATCAGCTCCATAAAGAAGAAGGTCGGAATGGCTGACAGCGGGATCGCCACCGCGCTGATCGCGGTCGCCCGCCAATCACGCAGAAACAGGAATACGACGACGATCGCCAGAACCGCGCCTTCGATCAGGGCCGACATGGAGCTGGTGTACTGCACGCGTGTATAATCGGTGCTGGTGCCCATCCGGATGAAGCGGATGCCGTCGGTTTCCGCTTCGATCATGTCAAGCTCTTCGAGAGCTTCTTCGTAAACGGCGAGATCCGAAGCGCCGCGCGCGCGGTTCATGTAGAAATTGACAACTTCTTTGTCGCCCACTTCGCTGATGGAGGTGCGCTCTGCAAAACCATCGCGCACGAGCGCCACGTCGGCCAAGCGTACCGTGCGGCCTCCGCCCAGCTGGATCTGGCGCTGCGACAATTCGTACGCGCTGGCGCTGTTACCGAGCACCCGCAGCGACTGGCGCGTGCCGCCGACTTCCGCCAATCCGCCCGAGGCGTTGATGTTTTCCTGCCGCAACACGTTGTTGATCTGTGTCGCGGTAACGCCAAGAGCCTGCATTTTCGCTGGGTCGAGGATCACCTCAATTTCGCGGTCCACGCCGCCAAATCGGCCCACTTCGGCCATGCCTTCGATTTTAAGGAGGCGCTTGGACACCGTATCATCAATGAACCAGCTCAGCTCTTCGATGGTCATATCGTCGGCTTCCACCGCGATATAGCCTATCGCCTCGCCAACGACGTTGACCTTCTGCACCTGCGGTTCAAGGATACCATCGGGCAAGGTCGGACGCACCCCATCGATGGCGGTCTGAACCTCGCTGAGCGCCAGAGTAATGTCGGTGCCAATCTGAAATTCGACGAATGTGCTTGAAGAGCCTTCCCGCGCCGAAGACTGAAGCGAGTTCACGCCATTGATCGAGCGCAGTGCGCTTTCGACACGTTGGGTGATCTGGTTCTCGATTTCCGATGGCGCGGCGCCGGGTTGGGAGATCGTGACTTCCACGCCCGGAAACTCAACATCCGGGTTGTTGGTCACATCCATGCGCGAAAAGCTGACGAAGCCAGCGATCAGCAGCGCGGCAAACATGACGAGCGGGATCACCGGATTGCGGATCGACCATGCGGAGATGTCTTGGAAGTTCATACCCGTTGTGTGCCCTGAGCTTGTGCCTATGCGTTCATCATGCGCGCTAAAGCGCCTTTGTTCATCTACGTAGCAGCGCCGGCTCGAGATGAGCGAGCGCTGCCAGACCTATATTTCGGCGCGGCGCGGATTGACCGTTTCACCCGGATTGAGGAAGCCGCCTGCGCTTTGCACCACCAATTCGTCGCCCGAAAGCCCCTCAGTAATCGCAATGCCTTTCTCTGTCGCGCGTCCGATCGTAATCGCGCGCCGCGTCGCTTTGTTCTCTTCGTTGATGACATAGACGAACGGGCCTTCGTCATCGGCCAAAACCGCGCTTTCGGGAAGAACGGTCGCGGTCATCGAGCCACCTTCGATGCGCGCAGTGGCGAAGCCGCCAGGGCGCAACTCAGGCGAAAACGGCAGCGCCACGCGCGCCGTGCCCTGACGCGTGCCTTGATCAACCGTGGGGGACAGCTGCCAAACCTGACCAGAGAACGTTTTGTCCGAACCAGCCAGCCGCACATCGGCCGGCACACCGTTCGCCAGCTGCACCATCTGCGTTTCGCTGACTTGCGCCAGCATTTCCATCTCGCCGCCGCGTGCAATCGTAAAGAGAGCGGGCGTGCCGGCGCTGACGCTTTGGCCAGGCTCGACATTGCGCGTCAGCACATACCCCGCGGCCGGAGCCACGACGTTGAGACGGGCGTTGCGGGCCTGAAGTTCCGCAAGCTGAGCTTCGGCGACGCTCACGCGCGCATCGGCGGAATCGCGTTCGGCGGTAAGCCGATCAATGTCAGCCGTCGAGACAAAGCCCCTTTCAACCAATTGCGAGGCGCGATCGAGGTTGGCCTGCGCCAGAGCGGCGTCGGCTTTGGCCACTTCGACTTGCGCAGCCTGCGCGGCGGCCTGCTGAACTTGGACCGAGCGATCAATGACAGCCAGAATCTGTCCCTGACGCACCCATTGGCCAGCGTCGATCGGAACCGAGACCACTCGGCCGCCCTCGCCTTCGACGCCAACCGGCATCGCGCGCCGAGCAGCGATTTGCCCTGGTGCCTCGATTGTGCCGGACACGGTGGTGCGGCCCGGCGCGACAACGGTGACGACCGGGGCTTGCGATTCATCATCGGCCGACGAAGCCGGATCCGCGCCCGCAAATGCAAAGTAAGCGGCCAGCGCGAGTAGCACCGCGAAGAGAATGCCCCCGCCAATCAGAAACGGCTTCAGGTTCATGCCTGATCGGGTCGGCTGAATGGTCGCACCATCCACCTCGGTACCGAGGGGTTCAGCGGCATCAGCGGTGATGGTCGTTTCGTAATTCATTGCGCTTTCCCTGTCCCGGGCGCCCCTTTTGTCGACTAATGGCGGTCTTCAAGAGCTAACCGCGCCCGCGCACAAGGTAAGCGCCCTTCGGCGTGACAAGTGTATTATTCTCATAACTCACCAAGAGCAAGCCCTTAGGGCGAGCGCGCGGCTTTACACAATGCGCCGTTCGACTGACGTCACCCTGCGATAGACGAAATGCGTCGGTGTGTGGGTCCAACCCACGGACTTTACTTAAAGTTCCACGTTGTTGGCGCGAAAAGACAGCGCCGCCTCACACGGCACGATCTTTTGATCGCAGGTGAAAGAGCTAATCGATCAGCCGGTTATCTTGCCGCGTTGAAAGAAATTCAAAACGCCGAGCAGGATGACCGCGCCGATAAACGCCGACACGAGCGCACGCCAGTCCGTGATGTTGCCGATGGACCCGCCTCCCAGGAACGAAAACACGCCGTTTCCAATGTAGGAGCCGAGGATCCCCACCACGATGTTCCAGAAAATGCCCATCTGCGCATCGCGCTTCATGACGATGCTGGCAAGCCATCCGATGACGCCACCCATGATTAGAAACACGATGAATCCCATAAAGCCGTTCTCCCAAAGCCCGCAGCTCCACGCATCGGATCGCGCAGAGGCTGTCGCAAGCATCAGGGGTGCCTTAGCGGAAAATCGCCCGTATCGAAAACAACGTTTTGGGAAGAGACCCGGACTTCAGGGGCCTGAGTGCGGCGACCACTTTAGTAGCGCAGCTTGCGCTCGTATTCTTCGCGATACTTCTGAATGCGCGTAACGCGCAGGCCCTTCATGCCCGAGCGGTCCATCGCGCGTTGCCACGACGCGAACTCTTCGAGCGTGAGCCCATAGCGTTCCAGCACTTCCTCAATCGTCAGCAGTCCGCCGTTTACGGCCGCGACAACCTCGGCCTTGCGCCGCATGACCCACCGTTTGGTGCTTGGCGAAGGGAGATCATCCAGCGTCAACGGCTCGCCGAGCGGGCCGATCACTTGCGCGGGGCGGATGTCCTGGTTTTCAATCATATATCGTCTCTCGCGTCACCTGTGGCCCCAGCCTTCAACCTTTCGGTCGCCGTACCACAAGATGCTTTGCAACCTCCTAAACCTTCAAGGTTAACATCGCGTTCGCCATGTCCCAAAGTCTTGAAATAGCTCGCCGCAGCGTCACCAAAGCTCTCGCTTGATGGCCCTGCGCACTGCACCGCTTCGCGCCGAAGCTCCCGGCGCAGCTCGCGCGCCGCGTTGAGCCTGGCGGTCAGTTCGCTCCATTCAATTGCGCGGAGCGCTCCGCCCCCGTTGGCGGCGCGTGTATCGCCCGGGCGCGAATCATTTTCGCCTTCGCCTTTCAGCAGCGCAGCGAGGTCGACCTTTTCATCAAAAGGCGCGTGGGGAACGGGTTTGCCCTTGTCAAACATGCCCTTGGTCTAAAGCGAGGTCGTCAAGATGTGGTAAAACTCGAATTTACCAGCTCTTAGGATTACCGCCGCTGCAAAAAGCCGCGCGAACGGCGGGCAGCGCAAGGGTAGCGAAAGGCGGATTTTCCTCCTATATGCCGCGCCGATCATGAACATTTCGACCTCTCTCGATGCGGGTATCAAGCCCGGCTCGGCCTTTGGCTTTGATACAGCAAGCCTGTTCGATCTGCCGCGCCCGGCGTCCGAATGCCGGATTGTCGTGGCGATGAGCGGAGGCGTTGATTCGTCCGTGGTGGCCGCGCTGGCCGCCGACACAGGCGCGGAGGTGATCGGCATCACCCTGCAGCTTTATGATTACGGCGCCGCCACAGGCCGCAAGGGAGCGTGCTGCGCGGGCGACGATATCGCCGACGCGCGCGCCGTGTGCGATCGGCTGGGGATCGCGCATTACGTGTTCGACTATGAGAGCGCGTTTCGCGAAGAGGTCGTGGATCAGTTCGCTGATGAGTATCTAGCGGGCCGCACGCCCGTGCCCTGCATCCGTTGCAATATGGGGCCCAAGTTCACCGATCTGTTCCGCATGGCGCGCGAACTCGGCGCCGATTGCCTTGCCACGGGCCATTACGTTCAGCGCGTCGAAGCCGAAGGCGGCCCGCACCTCTATCGCGCCGACGATCCCGCGCGCGATCAGTCGTACTTTCTCTACGCGACCACGCAGGAGCAGCTCGACTACATTCGCTTCCCCTTGGGCGGGCTGCCCAAAACGCAGGTGCGCGAATTGGCCGAGGCGGCGGGCCTTCGCAACGCGGCGAAGCCCGACAGTCAGGACATCTGCTTCGTACCCGATGGCAATTACGCCAAGATCGTCACCAAGATCCGCCCCGAAGGCGCGGTCCCTGGGCCGATTGTGCACGCCACCACGGGCGAAACGCTCGGCGAACACAAAGGCATCATCCATTTCACCGTCGGACAGCGCAAAGGGCTGGAGATCGGTGGCCAGCCCGAGCCACTCTATGTGATCAGCTTGGATGCGGCCGAACGCGCGGTGCGCGTCGGGCCCAAGCGGATGCTCGCGGTTGAAAGCGCGGAGGTGATAGAAACCAATTGCATCGGACCAATCCCCGATGCGCCGCTAACGGCCAAAGTTCGGAGCCTTGCCAAGCCGATTCCGATCACGATCGAAGGCCCTCTGGGCCATGGCTTCTCCACCCGCATTCGCTTTGAAACCCCTGAATTCGGTGTTGCACCCGGCCAAGCCGCAGTGATCTACGCGGGCGAGCGCGTAGTGGGTGGCGGCTGGATCGAAGCGACCACTTCGGTCGCTTCGTAAGCGCTCACTCCTCCCAGGTTTCCATCACGCAGCCATAGCCTTCGCGCAGGGTCGCGGTGTTGGAGGTGACGAGCGGAAAGCGCGCGGTCACGCTTTTTGCGTCCACATCATCGACCAGCGTCACCAGTTCCATCCCGGCTAGCTTGTCCTTCTCGCAGTCTTCAAGGCTGCGTCCGGCGACAAAGCGGCACGAACACGCCACGCGCGCGGCGTACGCGGTGCCCACTTGCGCGTAGCCGTTGATCGGCGCGCGATAGACATACGCGCCAATCGCCAGCGCCGCGACAAGCGCCACAACAATCCAGACAAAGAGACGCGCGAAACCGGAAGTCTTGGCTTTAGACATTGCAACCTGTGAACACTTGAGGAATGGACGGCGCGATGAACACACGCCTGCACCCCCCTATCGCCGCATTTGCTTTGGTGCCAGCCCTCGCCGCGCTTTCCGCGTGCGGAGCGCCCAGCGCTCAACCGCCCGCGCCGCTGACCGACACCGCTTTGGCCGCCGTCACCGAGGAAGCTGGCGCGCCGCGCGAAGAATTGGCGCGCGAGGTCGACGATCTGTTCTCCAAGGCAAATATCGGTGAGACGCGCGCGGTGCTGGTTCTGAAGGACGGGAAAATCGCTGCCGAACGCTATGGCGAAGGGTACGATGCCGACACGCGCTTTATCAGCTGGTCGATGGCGAAGACGATCACCTCAGTTCTGGTCGGCATGCTTATCGCGGACGGCCGCCTCAGCCTGGATGAGCCCGCGCCCGTCAAGGAATGGCAACGGCCGGGCGATCCGCGCGCCGAGATTACGCTGCGCCATTTGCTGCAGATGCGCGCTGGGCTGGATCACACCGAAGCGGGCGATCCGCCTTACGAAAGCTCGGAAGTGCGCATGCTCTTTCTCGATGGGCGCGATGATATGGCGAAATGGGCCAAGGAGCAGCCGCTGGAAGCTGAAC
>JBCCKJ010000084.1:0-8973 GCA_039027455.1 Pseudomonadota bacterium
ACGAAGACGCCGCCCATCGCCGCCATGCCAAACAGGAAATGGCCTGCATCAATAGCGAAGAGTTTGAGCGGTTTGCGCTGAAACAGATAATTGATGCCCATCGCCGGGATCATCACGCCGATTGCGAAGCCCATCGCCATCATCATGACGACATGAGGCGCTGGGTTCGTGCGCGCCAGCAAGTGCCACAGCACCATCGCAATCAGGAATTCAAAGACAAAGCACAGGCCAAAGATCAGCGCCATATTGCCGCCTTCCACCTGCTCGTCGGTCAACCCCGCGGCCGATTGCCACGCCTTCCCGAACAGCGCTCCGTACCAGATCATTCCGACCACAAAGAAGGCCGCGCTCCCGGCAAGAACCGGCCACAGTGAAAAGTCGCTCATATTTGAAATCCCCTCTTACCAGCGAACGCTCTAGCGCATTCGCCCGCTTGCGTGTAGGGGCGCGCCAATCATGAATCAGACCACCACACTCCCTGACGCCAAGCGCGTCGGCATGGTTTCGCTCGGCTGCCCCAAGGCGCTGGTCGATTCCGAGCGCATCCTCACCCGGTTGCGCGCCGATGGCTATGCGATGAGTCCCGATTACGCGGGCGCGGACGTGGTGCTGGTTAACACGTGCGGGTTTCTTGATAGCGCCAAGGAAGAGAGCCTGGCCGCCATTGGCGAAGCGATCGCGGAGAACGGCCGCGTCATCGTGACCGGCTGCATGGGTGAAGAGGCGGACACCATTCGCGCCGCGCACCCCCAAGTGCTCGCGGTCACGGGGGCGCATCAATACGAGCAGGTCGTCGAAGCGGTTCACGAGCACGCCCCACCAAGCCAAGGTCCGTTTATTGACCTGATACCGCAGCCATCAGACACCGATATCAAGCTGACGCCGAGGCATTACAGCTACTTGAAGATCTCCGAGGGCTGCAACCACTCGTGCAGCTTTTGTATTATCCCCGATCTGCGCGGAAAGCTGGCGAGCCGACGGATTGACGCCGTTCTGCGCGAAGCGGAAAAGCTGGTGGCTGCAGGCACACGCGAACTGCTCGTGATCAGCCAGGACACCTCGGCCTATGGTGTCGACACCAGGCACGAGGCCAAGCCTTGGAAAGGCCGCGAGGTTCGGGGGCACATGACGGATCTGGCGCGCGAACTTGGGCAGTTGAGAACACCCGAAGGCGCGACGCCATGGGTCCGCCTGCACTACGTTTACCCCTACCCGCATGTCGATCACGTGATTCCGCTGATGGCGGACGGTCTTCTGACGCCCTATCTCGACATCCCGTTCCAGCACGCTTCGCCCAGCGTTCTCAAATCCATGCGTCGCCCGGCCAACGAAGCCAAAGTCCTCGAACGTCTGAAGAAATGGCGCGAGATCTGCCCCGAAATCGCCATTCGGTCCTCCTTCGTGGTTGGCTTCCCCGGAGAGACGGCAGACGACTTCACCTATCTTGTGGAATGGCTTGAGGAAGCCCAACTCGATCGGGTGGGAGGATTTCGCTTTGAGCCGGTAGAAGGCGCGCGCGCCAACAATCTACCCAACCCCGTGCCCGAAGAGGTTAAGGAAGAACGCTACGCGCGGCTGATGGAAGTGACCGAGAGGATTTCCGCCGCCAAACTCAGTGCCAAAGTCGGTTCCACCCTGCCCGTCATCATCGACGAAGTGGGCGACGCGGATGAAGACGGCGATATTGGCGCGAACGGTCGCACACAGGCCGACGCGCCGGAAATCGATGGCGCTGTATACCTGCGCAATGTGCCTGAGACTTTGGTCGCTGGTGACATCGTGAATGTTGAGATCGAGGACGCCGACGCGCACGACCTCTTCGGCGTAATCGCTTCTATCTGACGAAAGTGATTGGTGGGCCGGAACCGTCGCGCGTGTATGCGTTGTGTTTGCGATGACCACACAAATCTCAGCCCACTTTTCCTTCAAAAGCGCGCCGTCCACCGATGTTCTTTTGCAGTTCGAGGCGGCGGCTGGGAATGATCAGCGTGTTTCGTTCCATCGCACACATATAACCGGATCAGAGACTATTCGGCGCGTCCCTGCTGAAGAAGGCGTTGGCGAACGGATGTGGGCGCGGGGGGAAGGCCGAGTGGACGTCTCTTACGAGGCCGAGGTCGAACTAATGCGCTCTTTCACTAGGCTCGAAGGGCGAAACACTGTGGCGCTAACGAGGCTACCAAGCGAAGCGGTGAAATACCTACTGGACTCGCGCTATTGCGAGATGGGCCCTCTCGTCGAGTTTGCGGAACGCCAGTTTGGCCACATTGAGACGGGTGGCGCACAGGCGCTTGCGATCCGCGATTGGGTCGCCTCCCATCTTAGTTACACGCGCGGGTCAAGCGATCCGGAAACCGATGCTCTCGACACGTTCAAATCGCGCAAGGGCGTGTGCCGCGATTATGCCCATCTTGTCGTTACGTTGGCTCGGGCGTGCTCCATCCCGGCGCGCTACGCCGCCTGCTACGCGCCAAGCGTCACTCCGCAAGACTTTCACGCGGTCGCGCAAGTGTATCTTGCTGATCCAAACAACCCGGCAGTGGGAGCGTGGCACCTGCTCGACGCAACCGGCATGGCAAGCGCTGAAGACGCGGTGCTGATCGGCGTCGGGAGAGACGCGGGCGATGTGAGTTTCGTGACCAGCTTTGGTCCGATGCAATTGCTCGATAGCCGCGTGTCGGTAAGCGCGGGAGATGGGCCAGCCTTGGCTGCGTGATTACGCCTAATGCGTTCGGCGTGGGGGTTCGGGCGCAAACGTCCAAACGCGCATCTCGACACCAACCCGAGCGATCGGTTCGACGGTCGGCACCGCGAGAACCCCGCCAAGCGACGCGTTCTCTCCACGCCAAAGCCGATCCGCCGCGCGACCGGCTTCGCTGCGCGAAACAACACCGCCAAGTTCACGCACGATCCGGCGCACCGTCTCGATCTGAATGATCCGCGGAACATTCGCCACGTAACGGATAGTCGAGCCGTCCCCATCGCGCTCCACCATCTCCTCCCAGTCCATCTCGGCGTACCATTCTATGGCGCGCCATGCCTCCGCGAGGTGTTCAGCGCTTGTCGCCAAAGCGTTGGCGTCCAGCCAGTCGTGCGTTTTCAAGTGTTCGCGAACCCGCACGCGGTCAAAGGTCATATTGGAGTTGGACGGATCGCGTGCCGGATCAGGAATGTGTTCAGCCACAAGTTCTTCCAGCTCCGCCTTTCGCCAATCGAGCAAGGGCCGAACCAATGGCAGATCCGTTCCCGGAACAGTCGAGAACGCGCGCACGCCAGCAAGGCCGGAAACCCCGCTCCCCCGTGACAACCGCATCAGCAGCGTTTCCGCTTGATCATCGGCGTGGTGCGCCGTGGCCAGCGCGCCTAGCTCGTTCTCGAGCGCCCACTGGGCCAACGCCGCGTATCGCGCCTCGCGCGCCTTGGCTTGCACATTGCCCCCGCGCACTTCGACCGAGAGCCCGGTGAATGGAACATCGAGTTCGCGGCAGACCTTTTCGACCAGAGCGACGTCTTTGTCGGCATCGGGCCGCAGACCGTGATTGACGCTTGCCACCGCGAACGCCCCAGGGATGGTATCTTGGCACAATAGCAGGAGGGCCAAGCTATCCGGACCTCCAGACACCGCAAGGCCAAGAGGACCAGAGCGGTCTTCTTCGGGCCAAAGGCGGTTTAGAGCGGTCTGAAAACGCTCACTCAAGTCGGGTTCAACCAACCGCGACATGGCGTTGCTCTCGTCTACCTTTCAGGATCGATCAGGTCTCGCATGTTACCTTGGAGCGGTCCGCCTGATACTTCGACATCAAACGCCCTGCGGCGACAGCGGGATAGGTCTCACCAAACTCCGCCAGCGCGATGCAGGCGCGCCGCGTGTCTTCAAGTTCGATCATGCTTTCTGCCAGGAACAAAAGACTATCTGGCGCGCGCGCCGCGTCCCGATCCGCCTGATAATTCCGCAAGAACCACCGCGCCGCCTCTTCAGGTTTATCGTCGTCCAGATAAGCGCGTCCCAAAAGGTTTCGGCCGTAGGTTACACGCCAGTGATCAGGGTATTGATCGAGGAAACCAGAAAGCTGCTGACGCGCCTCTGGATAGAAGCCGGCGTTCCACAGACGATAGCCATAGGAATACTCATCGTCCGCTGCGTCATCGGTTTGAGGCTTGGTGATTTCCTGAACCGCCGCCAGGCGCTCAGGGCTGGGTCCAACAGGCGCCGCCGCGTTTTCCGCAAGGCTATCTTGATCCGCACCCATGGCGGCGAGGTTGGATTGCATCGCGCGCGGCTCTTCGGCTTCGGGCTCTTCAACAGCCGAGTTGGCCTGATCGACCTGATCCGCCGCTTCGGGCGCGGCCAAAGCCAAGGAGGCGGACCGGCTCGATTCCAAATCCGCCATTCGCGTGGACAACAACGAGATAGAATTGGAGTTTTCTTCCGTGACCGCCGTCAAGCGCTGCAATTGGAGCTCAATCGCGTCAAGCCGCGCGAGGATATCCGTCACAGCCGTGGTCGAAGGTCCGCTGGGTCCTGTCGAACCCGCGGCGTCCTCTGGCCGGATCTGCGGCTCAAAATAGCGTTCATCGCCGCCGGGAAAGACATTGCGTTGCAACGCCCGGACTTCCGCCTCAATTTTACGCAAGCGCGCCTCGGAAACGTTGTCCTGCGCGAGCACGGGAGTAGGCGCGGTTACAAGCAGAGCCGATACAAGCGCGGCCATTCCTAAAGCGCGCGTCGCAGCGAACGGCATAGAACGGAAGAAAGCTCTGGGCATCATCACTCGCATATCCTCTTTGATCACAGCGGTCGGGCCACCATTACGGTGCACAGCCGAGCCTGAATATCATCCGAATCTGTGAAGCTTGCGCGCGATCAAGTCGACCCCGGCGGATGATGAAAAGAGTGGGAAAACGGATCAATGACCATCCGAGAAAACACAGGTCATCCTCCTCAAGGGGCGGTGCGTTCCGCTCAAAAATCAGCCCGCGTCGCGTTCGAGCAAAGCCTGCGCAGAAATAGGTGCCTGAATGGGAACCATTTCTTCCGAAAGAGGGTCCACGGCCACGCCATCGATCGTGATTTGAAAAAGGTTTGGACGGCCAGTGTTGATCCGCGGGTCTCTGGCCGTTGGAGGAAGCTCAAATGTGTCGCCCGCCTCCATCACACCTTCGAAGAGACGCTCACCATTCTCTTCGTAGAAACGCACCCATGCGCCCTCGCCGGTCGCGGTGAAGACCACCTTACCATCGGGCGAAAGCGCTTCGTTGGTTGGCGCCGCTTCTCCGTCATCGGGTGCTTCAGCCAGCGTGGTAGCGGCGTTCTCCGCCTCCACCGTATCCAGAAGCGAAGCCGGTCCTTGCCCCGCTTGAAAGTACATTCCCGCGAAGGAAACCACGCCCAAGAGCAGGACCAAAGCGGCGAACGCTCCAAACCAAGCTAGACCGCGCGATGGCAGTTTGGCGGGATCGCCGGGCGCCATACCTCGACCCACAACCGAATCGCGCGGGCCGGCCTCGTTCAATTCAGAGCGCACCAAATCGGTAATGTGCGCATCATCCATCTCGAGCGCGCGAGCGTACGTCCGGGCGAACCCAATCGCGTAGGTTCGCGCGGGCAGAGCGTCAAAATCGCCGGCTTCGATGGTTTCAAGGTGACGCACAGGAATACGCGTTTCGGCGGAGACGTGATCGAGCGAAAGTCCCCGCTCCTCACGTTCAGCGCGCAGGAGCGCTCCCGCCCCCAGGCTGGCTTGGCTGTCAGCGTTCGAGCCGTCTTGCGCTGCCTCCGTATCGGAGTTGTCAGCGACGTCGTCAGCCTCGTTGGTGTTCTCGTCGCTCTGCATGACCCAGCCTGTTGCGGCACGCCGACGCGATGTGGCGCACACTCGTATAAGTGCCCTTCTTTTCACAAGATCGGGCGGTCGCAATCAAGTCAAGGATTCGCTCGCAGTCGCGCAACTTTCAGACGGGTTTTGCGATAAATCGACAAGCCCATGAGACCGTTTGAAACGCAACGCGCTAAGGATCAGTCCAATTCGATGCCGCGCTGTTCGGTCCAAGCCACCAAAGCCTGCCTTAGATCGACCGAAGGATCGGCCAGCCAGCCGTTCATGGCCGCGCTGAGCTCTGTCAGATCAACGCGGCGCACCAGCTCCTTAATAGGCCCTACGGCGGCCGGCGTAATCGACAGACGACGAAAACCTATCCCAAGCAAGGCCAACGCTTCCAGCCGCCGTCCGCCCATCTCACCACAAACGCCAACATCGACCCCGCTGCCAACCGAGTTCTGTACCAAACGGCGCAAAAAACGAATGATTGAAGGGCTAAGCCAGTCGTAGCGTTGCGCCAATCGTGGGTTGGCGCGATCGGCGGCAAACAGGAACTGGGTCAAGTCGTTGGTGCCGACCGACAGAAAACTCAGTTTCGGCAGCAGCAGATCCAGCACTTCGGCAAGCGCCGGGACTTCCAGCATCGCGCCAAAGTGGATCGCTTCCGGGCTCAGTTTCTTTTTGGAGCGCAAGAAGGCGAGCTGTTCGTCGAAAACCGCCTTAGCCGCGTCAAACTCCCAGGGTTCGGAAACCATCGGGAACATGACGTAGAGCGAGCGCCCTCCCGCAGCCTCCAGCAGCGCGCGCGCTTGCGCCTTCATGAGGCCCTCACGATCCAGCCCTAGCCGCAAGGCGCGCCACCCCATGGCTGGGTTCTCGTCGGCTTCGGCGGCGTCTGAGGATAGATAGGGGACCGACTTATCGCCCCCGATATCGACCGTGCGGAAAATGACCGGCTTGTCTCCGGCGGCGTCCAGCACATCGCGATAAAGCCGTGTCTGCCGTTCGCGCTGCGGCAGTGTCGCGGAAACCAGAAACTGAAATTCCGTGCGAAACAGACCAACACCGTCCGCGCCTGTCATGGCAAGCGCGCTCATATCATCACGCAGGCCCGCGTTCATCATGACCTGAATCCGCGTGCCATCCCGCGTGAACGGTTCGACATCGCGCAATTCCGCATAGGCCGCTTGGCGCTCACGCGACTTGGCGAAGCGCGCGTTGAAAGCGTCGGCCACCTGCGCGCTGGGACGCGCAGTCACGCTGCCCGCGGTGGCGTCCAGAAGCACCTCATCACCATCGCGCACGGTCGCTCTCAACCCACCTTTGCCGTAATTCGCACGGCCAAGCACCGGAACTCCCATCGCTCGCGCGACGATCACGACATGCGCGGTCAGCGATCCTTCTTCCAGGATGACGCCCTTGAGGCGCCGTTTGTCGTATTCCAGTAACTCCGCCGGACCCAGATTGCGCGCGATCAGGATGGTGTCTCGTGGGAGCCCTTGCGCCGCCGCCGTGCCTAGCTGACCGGACACAATCCGCAGCAACCGGTTCGCCAGATCCTCAAGGTCGTGCATCCGATCCTGCAGCAGCGGATCATCGATCTCACGCATGCGCATCCGGGTGTGTTGTTGCACGCGTTCAATCGCCGCCTCAGCCGTCAGCCCTGAATCAATGGCTTCGTTGATGCGCCGCGACCAACCTTCATCATAGGCGAACATCTTGTAGGTTTCGAGCACCTCCTCGTGCTCGCCCCCTTTGCCCGCCTTACCGCCAAATTCGGCCTGCCCTGCGAGCGCATCGATCTGCTCACGCATTTTGTCGAAAGCGCGGTACACCCGTTGGCGTTCCGCCTCGATGTCTTCGGCGACCGTTTGAGTGATCTGCACGCGCGGCTGGTGGTAGACGGCTTGCCCCGATCCAAGACCCTTGACCAGCGTCAGGCCAGTGACGGTTTGCGGCCCCGTCTGCTCTCCTGCCAAGCCAAGTGCGTGCTCTTCATCGACCAAGTCAGCATTAGTGATGAGTTCGGAAAGGACCATTGCCGTCGTCTGGAGAGCCTCTATCTCGACCTCTTCGTAACGGCGTGGCTCGACGTGCTGCACGCACAAAACGCCCACTGCGCGTTCGCGATACACGATGGGAACGCCGGCAAAGGAATGGAACTTTTCCTCGCCTGTTTCCGCGCGATATTGAAAATCGGGATGCGCGCGCGCTTCGGCTAGATTTAGTGTTTCAACATTGTCTGCGATCGTTCCGGTCAGGCCTTCTCCGATCGCCATACGCGTGATGTGCACCGCGGTCTTGTTGAGGCCGCGTGTCGCGAAAAGCTCCAGCATGCCTTCGCGCAACAGGTAGATTGAGCACACTTCGCTTGTCAGGCTCTCGCCGATAATCTCCACGACGCGATCAAGCTTGGCTTGCGCGTGCAGGCGCGAAGCCATGACCTCGTGCAGGCGGGTGAGGATCAAGCGGGCGGATGCGGCTGCGGACATGAACGCCAACAACCTAGGCACAACGGCTTAGAAAATCAAAAGGGTCCGGCCTGAAACAAGGTGCATTCGCGCAGAACACTGAAGCCCAACAGGGCTTCGCCGAACCCTCCCAATGGCATGGCTCACTTAGTGGCGCGCGATCTCTTCCTTGAGAGCGAGCTTTCGTTTTTTGAGGTATTGAATGGTCGCCGCATCAGGCGACGGGCGGGCCAGTTCTTCGCGCAGTTGGGCATCAAAGACGGCGTGTTTCGATTGGAGGGCATGGACATGTGATGCGGTCGCTGTAGTCGTTGGCAAACCGCCTTCGTTTAGGGCCATATTCGTTCTCCTGTTTAAGCGGGGGGATGCCCCCGTGGAGCGACTCGGCCAGATGAGCGGCCGGGCCGCACGCAATATGAAACACAGATCAGGCCCGCTTGCAAAGAGGCAGCGATAAGCCTGCGTTGGTTCGGTCTGAAATGGGGTTGGATTTCAAAGCTGCCATTGCGCGTCAAATCGGTTAGAGAGCGTCGCACACAGGCTGTCAGGCAAGGGTACGGCGCGCGTTATGAACGAAGCGGAACTTCAGAAAAAACTGGAATTGCTGCGTTCAGAGCACCGCGACCTTGACGCCGCCATCGCCGCCTTGACCGAGGCGGGCCAAGAAAAGGGCTTTGTCGATC
>JBCCKJ010000085.1:0-8629 GCA_039027455.1 Pseudomonadota bacterium
CCGCCGGGTTGGGCCTTTGCCCCCGCTTGGACGCTGATACTCGGATTGGCCGGTTGGGCGCTCTACATCGGACTAAGTCAGGCAAGCACGACCGAGCAATACGCCACCGTCGCTATTGCTTTCGGAGTGAACGCGGTTCTTCACTTTCTGTGGTCACCGCTGTTTTTCACGTTCAAGCGACCGGATTGGTCGTTCTATGAGAACTTCGGCCTTATCGCATCGTGTGTGACGGTAGCGCTTGCCTTGCGAGATATCTCCAGCTTCGCAGCCTGGTTGATCCTTCCCTACATCGTGTGGACGTGTTTCGCGCAGGCCATCAACTGGGAAGTCGTAAAGCTGAACGGCCCCTTCGGCCCGAAGGCTGACCAAGCAACCTAGCGCTCGACAATCAGTTGCCGGCAGGCTTCTGAATGGAACTCGGGCGGGCCCGGTGGAAAGGCCAAGGCCCAAAACTGCAGAGCGCCATCTTGATGTTCGACTATCGCGTTTAGCGCGACTTGCGCCGGTCCGGGTAGGTCAGCTGCGATACTCGCCTTGAGCACAAGTCCGCTCGCATTGCTCTCTTCGGGATTGCTTGTTGAGATCGAAATCGCTTCGACGGGCGCATCTCTCATGCCTTCACGAAAGCTGCCGAAATCGTACGAAGCCCAGCGCTCGGAAGGAGAGAGGTTGAATTCGACATAGCCCGGCTGACCAATGGGCTGCCAGAAAATCTCGAAGCAGGTGGTTTTCCAGAGATTGTCCGTGCGCTCGGGCTTGGCCGCTGGGGGAATCTTGATTGGAGACGTGTCCCCATCCAGTCGAAACTCGGCCTCGCAGCCGAACTCTGTGGGAGTGATCGAAGCGGTGACGGCCTTAATCGGGCCGAGGTCGCAGGTTCGGTGAAGCATAAGTGGTTGCATGGCCGCTCTATCGCCAAGCCCATTGCGCCGAGCAAGACACTTCCCGCTCGCCTTCCACGCTGTTAAGCGCGCAGCCAAGATGACTGACACCTCTTTCGATTCCGATCTCCTGCGCCTGCTTTCCGAGCGCGGCCACCTGCACCAAATCACCGATCCGGGCGCACTGGACGCGCTTGCCAAGAAACAGGTTGTCACCGGCTATGTGGGTTTCGATCCGACAGCAGCCTCGCTGCACATAGGCAACCTCGCATCGATCATGCTGCTGCGTCGCCTCCAGCAAGCGGGGCATCGCCCGATCGTGATCATGGGCGGCGGCACGGCCAAGGTGGGCGATCCCTCGGGCAAGGACGAAACACGCCAGATGCTGACCGAAGAGCGGCTTGCCGCCAATATTTCGGGCATCAAGGGATATTTTGAAAAGATCCTGCGCTTTGACGACAGTGAAACCGGTGCGCTGCTAATCGATAACGACGATTGGTTGAGCAAGCTTGGCTACATCGAAATGCTCCGAAGCGTGGGCCCGCATTTCACGTTGAACCGGATGCTCACCTTTGACTCGGTGAAAACACGGCTTGATCGCGAGCAGCCGCTGAGCTTTCTCGAATTCAACTACATGATCATGCAGGCCTATGATTTTCTGGTCTTGGCGCGCAAATACGACTGTCGCTTGCAGCTGGGCGGAAGCGATCAATGGGGCAATATTGTCAATGGGATTGAGCTCAATCGGCGCATTGATGGGCGTGAGGTGTACGGCTTCACCGCGCCGCTGATCACGCGGGCCGATGGCGCCAAGATGGGCAAGTCCGTCGATGGGGCCATTTGGCTCAACGAGGACGCCCTGCCCGCGTATGATTTCTGGCAATATTGGCGCAACACCGATGACCGCGATGTCGGCAAATTCTTGCGGCTCTTCACTGATCTGCCACTGGATGAGATTGCTCGCCTCGATGCGCTCGACGGCGCGGAGATCAATGCGGCCAAGGAAGTGCTGGCCAACGAAGTAACAGCCCTCGTGCGCGGCAAGGATGCCGCCGCAGCCGCGCAAATGACCGCGCGCGACACCTTTGCAGGCGGAGGCGCGGGGGAAGACTTGCCCACGCTGGCTGTGGGCGCGGAAGGTTTGCGTGTGGGTGTGGTGCTTACTGAGTTGGGTTTCACCGCCTCCAACGGTGAAGCCAAGCGCAAGATCGCGGAAGGTGCTGTCAAGCTGGACGGTGAAAGCGTCTCTGACCCCGGATTCGTGATCCTTCCTGGTGAAGCCGCTTCACTCAAGCTAAGTCTCGGCAAGAAGCGCCACGCGATAATCACGCGTTAAGCGTTTGTTCTAAAGCCTCTTTGCGCTCCTACGTTGGTGTTAGGCAGCCGCTTTACCAAATGTCAGCCTTTATGGCGCATTACGGAAAGCCAACACCAACGGAAGGGCGCAGACAGTGGCAGCTGGAGCAAATTTAAGTGTAACGGATATGCGCCAAGCGGCGCGGCATCCGGTCGACTTTCCCGTGATCGTCGAGCACTATTCGCGCGGCGACCTGAATCTGCACGTCTCCAACCTCTCGGCGCACGGCTTCATGGTCGACGATGCCGACGAGCTCTCGCGCGGTGATCGGGTGATCATTCGTTTACCCATCGTGGGCCGTATCGAAGCTTACGTTATCTGGACACGCGACAGCCGGGCAGGATTCCAGTTTGAACGCATTATTCGTCTCGATGATTTTGTGGAAATTATCGATACGCTTCAGCCCAACCCTCGGCTTCGTCGCAAGCGCTAATCCAGAATTGCCTCTCAACGACCTTGGCAGCGATTAACGCGCCTGCCATGGGCGCTGCGTGACCGACACTTCCGACGCACATCTGAGTTCCACCAAAGCGCCCACTCACCCGCTGCAGATCCATAACTTCCGCGCGTATTGGGTGAGCCGCCTTACGATGACGCTCGCGCAATACGCGATGCTCTTGGTCATTGGCTGGCAAATCTACAATTTGGCGCGCGACGATGGAATGACGATCGCGCAAGCGTCCGGTCAATTGGCCCTGATCGGCCTTTTTCAATTCCTTCCGCTGTTCGTCCTAGCCCCCATCACAGGCCTAGCCGCCGACAGATTCGACCGTCGAACCATTGCCCGCCTAACGGTCTGCGCCCAGCTTTTATGCGCGCTCGCCCTTACCTGGGTGACTTTCAACGAGACGGTGACGAGCGCGATTCTGTACATCGTGGCGGTGGCGCTGGGGATAGCGCGCGGATTCTCAGGGCCCGCCTTTTCCGCTCTAGCACCCAATCTCGTGCCGAAGACCTTGCTACCCACTGCCATCGCCATATCGACGACCGCGTGGCAGGCCGGATCGATCTTGGGCTACGCCTTGGGCGGAAACCTCTACGCCGTTGCGCCTGCCCTACCCTATGCAATTTCGGCGGGCTTGTTTGGCGTGGCCATTGTGGCGCTCAGCACGATTGGAAAAGTGCCACAGCCGTCGCTGCGTAAGGAGACTCGGCCTCTACGCCAAATTGCTGATGGGTTGAGCTATGTTGTGCGCAACAAGATGGTTCTCGGCTCGATTACGCTCGACCTGCTCGCCGTTTTTCTCGCCGGGGCAGGCGCGCTGCTCCCGGTCTTTGCCCGCGATATTCTTCAGGTCGGTGAAGAAGGGTTAGCTCAGCTAGCGATGGCGCCCGGGATCGGCGCGCTGATCACAGCGACCTACTTTTCTTGGCGCCCGCTGAAAACCAATGTCGGACCTAAAATGCTGGGAGCCGTTCTGGTTTTTGGCGTTGCGACCATTGTGTTTGCCCTGTCGCGCTCCATGGCGCTCAGCCTGATCATGCTGTTCATCATTGGCGCGTCCGACATGTTCAGCGTGTATGTGCGCCAATCGCTCATCCAATTGCACACCCCCGACGACAAACGAGGGCGCGTGTCTTCCGTCAGCATGATTGCGATCAGCGCGTCGAACGAAGGCGGTGACGCTTTCTCGGGCGCGCTGGCCTTCGTGATCGGACCGATCGCCGCATTGGTTGTCGGCGGCGTGGGCGCGGTCGTTACAGTTGTTGCATGGGCGCGCATCTTTCCGGTTCTTCGGACAACGAAAAGGTTCGATCCGCCGGAAGACCTGCTAAGAGACGACTATAAAGAACGCGCTTGAGGAGAGGGACATGAGAGCTGCGAACATTCTCGAAACGATTGGCAATACACCGCACATCCGGCTGAGCCGCCTCTTTCCCGACCATGAAGTTTGGCTGAAATCCGAACGTGCCAATCCCGGCGGCTCAATCAAAGATCGCATAGCTTTGGCCATGGTCGAAGACGCCGAAGCGTCGGGCAAGCTCAAGCCCGGCGGCACAATCGTTGAACCGACCAGCGGCAACACGGGCATCGGGTTAGCCATGGTGGCTGCGGTGAAAGGCTACACTCTTGTGCTCGTGATGCCGGAAAGCATGTCGATCGAGCGTCGTCGCTTGATGCTCGCCTACGGCGCAACGTTTGATCTCACACCCAAGGAAAAGGGTATGAAGGGCGCGATTGAGCGCGCGACTGAGATCGTCGAAGGCACCACTGGCGCGTGGATGCCCACGCAGTTTGAAAATCCTGCAAACGTCGAGGTGCACGTGCGCACTACGGCGAAGGAGATCCTCGCTGACTTTGCCGAGCAGCCGATCGACGTCATGATTACAGGCGTTGGTACGGGCGGACACCTGACTGGCAGCGCGGAGGAATTGAAGCGCCAGTGGCCCTCAATGAAGGCCTACGCGGTGGAACCGGCGGCTTCTCCGGTTATCAACGGCGGCGCGCCTGGCCCGCACCCCATTCAGGGCATTGGCGCCGGCTTCATACCAGGGAACCTTCACACCGACGTGATTGATGGCGCGATCACCGTCGAGGCCGACGACGCCAAAGAAATGGCCCGCCGCGCCGCGCGCGAAGAAGGCATGCTGATCGGTATCTCGTCTGGCGCGACGCTGGCCGCGATCGCGAAGAAGCTGCCCGAGCTTGAAGCGGGCACTCGCGTTATGGGGTTCAACTACGACACCGGCGAGCGGTATCTCTCGGTGCCGGACTTCCTGCCTGTGGAGTGAGCGGCGCACACGCGATGAGCGCCATAACGCTCCATGTCACGGACGAGCCTAGCGCTGAAGACGGCGCGGGCGCGCTTGATATCTTGCGCACCTTCACCCGCGCCAGCGTCCCCAAGCTCGACAACCACGACTTCGCATTGCTCCTAAAGGATGAGGCGGGAACTCTGGTTGGTGGGCTGATAGCTCAATCGCGATGGGGTGGTTTTCTGGTCGATATCCTTGCCTTGTCTGAGGATCTTCGAGGACAAGGCTGGGGCTCAAACCTTCTGCAAAAAGCGGAAGATGAGGCACGACGCCGTGGATGTCATCACATGCGGCTCGACACCTACGCGTTTCAGGCCAAGGCGTTTTACGAGGCCCACGGATTCAAGGTGTACGGCCAGATCGAGGGACCCGAGCCGTACTACCCTCACTATTTTATGATGAAGCCCCTCTGAGCGAGCTTCCACCTACTCGCTCAACGTCAGCGTCTCACCGATCTTCGCCGATTCGATCTCCGCATCGGAAAACGGCAGGCGGTACCACTCCTTCGCCGCGTAGTTCCGCGTTTGGTCTGCGTAATGTGGCGAAGCCGGATTGGTCGATTGCGAATAGCTGAGAATGGCATCCGCTACGGGGCCTTCATCATCAAAACCGACAATCTGGATATAGCTGGACCCGTGCACAGGGGTAATTCCGCCGGCGACTGGTCGGCTGCGCTGCATGTTCAGAACACCAGCAGTGCCCGGTCCGCCATGGATAGCTATCCGTTCCTCACCATCGGCGCGAAACTGAACGTCGCCCCAGGCTGCGTCCAGAGCGAGGCCCTCCGTTTCGATATCGGTTGCGGCTTGGGCAAGCGCCTCAAGCAATTCCTCCGCTACCACGCCTTCGGTGACAAGGCGTCGGGGTGTCGCTAGCGGCTTCTCCGCGTCGAATGGAATTTGCCACAGGTCCTTTCGATCGCGCACGACGTTCCAGAATTTGATGAAGAGATACGCCCCGCGGCTGTCGCTCTCGAATTTGCGGTCCCATCCCGCCAGGGCAGCGCAAGCCTCTTCAAGCCCTTGTGCGCCCTCGCACATCTTCACCAGTGGCCGAGCCACCATGGCCGCGCCCAGGCTCTCGTTTCCGAACACCAGCGCTTTGGCGCGATCGTGATCCATTTTCGCGTCAGCCAGCGAAAGCTCTGTTTCCAGAAAGTTGGAGCGCGTGCGCAGGGTCAGCTGGTTTGAATGCGCCCCAAGGATCGGAGAAAGCTTTTTGTATCGGCTTGATGCGTTGCTGATCCAATAACTGTCATTGGAGTTTGTGACGTAATCCTTGCGGGTACGCGACGCTTGTTCATTGGCTGGGAGCAGACCTGCATGCGGCGCTGATGTTTCGGTTGTGCGCCAATCGCACTCTGATCGCCGACCATCGAGAAGCGTTACGAGACTGGCGACCAAGCCAGAAAACGGCGTTGAGCACTCCTCTACAAGCTCGGTTGTCACATTCGGTACGGCTGTAATGTCTGCGTGCAAGGCGTTGCCTTCGCGGTCCGCGGCGATGGTGTTCACCCATGGGATGCCTAGGGTTTCGCTAATCGCTGTCTCGATCTCGCCAACAGACGCAGCCTTGCCGATGCCTAACCAAGCATCAATGGCGCGTTGATTTCCAGCGTTCGCGTCGCCCAACGCAAAGGCCGCGCGCAGCGACCATTGCACACCGCTTCCGGGAACAGTCACAACCGGTCCAAACTGGGTTGAATACAGCGTGCGTACAACTGGCGCCGCACCGTCTGGCATCGGTACACTGACTTCGCGCGCTTCCATTTTCACCGGCTCGCCATCAACCAAGTAGACCGTTGGATCTTCCGGAGACAGCGCGAGTGCGTAAACGGTGAAATGGCGCGCGGCCGTGACCGTGTGAGTCCACGCCACATCTTTGTTGAAGCCGAGAGTTGGGATCGGCGTTCCTGCCAGTCCCACGCCCATGACGTCATAGCCATCGGGCCCACGCACATGCATCTGCCAGAACCGCGCTGGACCTTCCCACGGGAAGTGCGGGTTGCCGATGACCAACCCTCGCCCATCAGCGGTGGTCTCGCTTCCAAAAGCCCAACCATTGCTCCCAAATGTAGGCTCTTCCTTCTCAGGAAACTTGAGATCAAGGTTCGCGGTAGCCTCAGCAGGAGGCGCTGCGTTAGCGATGCCCGTCGCCAAGGCGAGCGAGCTGGCGAGCAGCATTTGCTTCTCGTTCAGTCGTAGTAGGTCATCAGACGTGATCTCCTTGACCCACGCTTTGCCGCGACAGGCTTCGGGCAAACCATCGGCGCCTGTTTCGCGCAGATACCGGTTGTAGCCAGCCATATAACCTTGGAGAAGCTGGGCAGACTCGGCGCTTTGGTTTGCCGCAGCACCTTCGCGCAGCTTCTCGACATCGATCTGGCTGCGATAAAACACATCGGAAGTGACGTTATCCACCTCGCGAAAGCCCAACACGCTGGTGCCTTCTGGCCCAAAATGAAGCGATCGTTCGCCCGCGATGGTCGCAAATTCTTCGGCCAACATGCAGATATTGTCCTGGGCGTACGCGTACGCAACGCCGTAGCCGACGCCTTCCCACGTCTCAGCTTCGATATGGGGAATGCCGTATGTTGTGCGTGTAATAGTCGCTTCGTATGTCGACTGAGCATGAACGACGCTCGCCGCGCCCAATGCCAAAGTCGCACACCCCAATGTCCATAGGCGCATGTGTCTCTCCCCTACGCTGATTTTCTCTTTTCAAGAGCCTAGAAAACAGCCTCCTCGAACACAAGCACAGCGTGAAGAGAATTAGCGGGGCGATCCGGTGAGACGCTGGGTTGAGGTGAGCCGGTCTCTTCAAAGGATATATGGGCTCAATCCGCACTCGCGGGCTGATCCATCCAGGGGTAGTCCGAAAGGTAAGTTATGAGGGGCGCCATGAACTTAAATCGACGCGTGTTTATCGCCGGAACGTCCGCGAGTGTCTTGGGCGCTTGCCAATCCGTTGGCCAATCGAGCCGCGTTTATCCCTCCGCGCGCAGAACGACGCTTGAGCCTATCAAGGCTGATCGCGGGCACCTGATGAAAGTCACCGTTTGCACTCGCCCGTTTCGACCGGCGGGGCCGAGATTGGAAGCGGAACGGTTTGGCCCGAAAACCGTGATCCACAATTACGGACACGGCGGATCTGGTTGGTCGCTTAGCTGGGGCTGCGCAGCGGAAGCGACAAGTTTGGCCCGTTCCCAAGGCGACAGCGAATTCGCGGTGATCGGGGCTGGTGTTATTGGGCTAACCACTGCGTGCAAGCTGGCCGAAACCGGCGCGAAAGTGACGATTTACGCCAGCGAGTTTCCCGCGGAAACCCGTTCCGCCCGAGCCACCGGCGTTTGGTCGCCCAGCAGCCGTATTGCCCTCAGCAACATAGCGCCACCCGGGTTTGCCGAGCGGTGGGAGGAATGGGCTCGCTATTCGCATTCCAAACATTTGCAGATGGTTGGGTTAGAAGACGAGCCAATCGAATTTATTCAACAGTACTATCTTCGCGGGGGAGTCCGGCAAGGGTCTCCCGCTAGCCGTGAATTCATGGAATTGGGGCGCCGTTTGCGCGGCCTCACGCCGCGTTGGACTGACACCGACCCAGAGCTGGATCCATTTCCCGGTAAGGCGGCCCG